>NZ_WKZK01000129.1:0-1053 GCF_009680135.1 Eubacterium sp. BIOML-A2 | reverse complement strand
TTGGTTGCAAGCCATAAATACTTTATCACAAAGTGGTGTCCTCTTTTCATTTAATCCGAATAAAATTTTACGCTAGCACATATTTTCGGCAGAATTTACAGAAAAATCAGAAAACCCGCAATGTCGGAATATAACATTGCGGGTTCTATCATTCATATCACTCTCGTCTTTACTTCGCGCCAATCGGCTGCACACGACGAATCAGCTTAAATGCACCGATACGCTCCAAGGCTTTCGTAATCGTATAGAAAATAATGGAATCAATCGGCCACATAATTAAATTTTTCAATGCTCTAGCAGGGAGCAATACTAAAAATCCCTGTCCATAAAGCACAGACAGACAAAGTGTATTCAATATCACATTACAGATGAGCATAACGATGAACTTCGTAACGAGTACTCTTGGCAACGTAATGTTTTTCTTGTAATACATAACACCATACAAGACACCAGCAAGTATGGTTACCAGTGTAAGTGGCAGGAAAAATGCACCTGTCGGCTTAATGATGTACTTAAGCACGTCCAATGTGCCAGCAAAAATACCGCCCACGGTCGGTCCAAGCAGATATGCCACTAACCCATTTGGGATAGAGGAAAATCCGATTCGGATAAAATTGCCGATCTCAATGGAGAACATTCCAAGGATGATCGCAATGGCGGCAAACATTGCCATAAGTGTGATGGTTCTTACAGACTTTAATTCTTTGTAAGAATCGGTGAACAAAGCAGCGAATTTTCTCATAAAAAAATTACCTCCTTTGCAGACCTCATCATACTACAACTGGAGATAATATTCCTATCTTCGGATGCAGCGGGATGCGACTCATGTACCGCAAGATATTCTTTTCGTCCGTCTGACAACTCCCTGTTCAGTCGGCACTTAACGCACATGGATCTACTCTGCGAAATTATGTATTTTTGTAACGGCATTAGTATAACACATATTCCGAAGAATACAAGCTTTTTTTATAATGGCGATTGCGTAAATTTACCTTCGGAAATAATGGTGTAGAGTTCACCCATGATGTACTGATAAAGTATCAGACAATGACT
>NZ_WKZK01000128.1:0-1117 GCF_009680135.1 Eubacterium sp. BIOML-A2 | reverse complement strand
CATTTTCCGTGCAGGACTCTTTGCGAAGCAAGCACAGTTAAAAGCCAATGGTATTGGTGCAAAAACAGCCTTTTATTATTTGCCGAATGCTTTTCTTAGAGAATATATCGCGATCTTGATGTTGCACAAAAAACGTCACATGATCGTATGTGGTACTATCTTTGGACTGACTGGATTGCTAGCTTTGATCACACTTATCGCCTAAAAAAAAGAAGTTGCGTTTCATGCAACTTCTCAGATTGTAGACAAACCTTATGTAAAAATGAGGTTTGTCTTTTTTATATGTATGTTTTCAATAATTAAAGAGAAATAGCTTTGTTTTTCTAAAGAAAAACACTCCTTTCTTGCTCTGCCTTTTTTGATTTTTACTAATTTTTTCATATTTAGGCAGGCAAAAGTAAGCCCAATTTTCATGTGCATTTTTTCAATTCCTATTTGATTCGTATAACGTAATCCGTGAAATTCTTTTGCTGTACCAAAAATTCGTTCAATTGTTTCTTTTCTTTTTCTGTATAGGTCTTTAAAATTTCTTTGGTGACGTATTTCCTCACATCGTTCGATTGCTTTCGCCCAAATATGTCTGGTGATTACTTTTGTATGATTTTTTGAATTTGTACAAGTAGATAGAACAGGACAATTTTTACATTCTTCTGGATTACTTTTGTATTCTAAATATCCTTTTCGATTCGTTGTCGAATAAGTGAGGATCTTATCATTAGGACAGATATAACAATCATAATATTCATCGTAGGCATAGTCGTTCTTCTTGAAATAACCCGCTTTCGTCATGGGTCGCTTATAAGGGAAAACAGGCGTCAGCTTCTCTTCGAGAAGTAATTGAGCGATTGCTGGCGTTTTATACCCAGCATCCATAATCAATTTATCTAAAGTAAAAGCTCCTTTGAGCTTTTTAAATAAAGAAATAAACGTACGACTATCATGTAAGTTTCCTGGGTGGGTCGTATAGCCTAGTATCCAGCCGTTTTTATCACATGCTACTTGTGCGCTATAAGCAAAAACTTCTTTATGCTCACCTTTATGAAACCAACCACTTTCGGGATCAGTCGTACTTGTTTTTTTCATAGCTATTTTAGTTTCTGCGTTTGTTTCTTTTATG
>NZ_WKZK01000126.1:0-1187 GCF_009680135.1 Eubacterium sp. BIOML-A2 | reverse complement strand
TCTTTCATACTGATTTTAGTATATCAGATTCATTAAAATCTGTCCGAAAAAGTGTCTTAATTTATGAGACCATTATAGACCAGGCATCCAGGATCGCAAAAAACGCGGTACAGATCCTGAATTCCAGACACCAGAATCTGGGCGAAACGCCATTCATCCAGCAGAAGCCAATGGATTTCTCCGATATGTTCGGTTCCATCATGGACGGAGTAACCGCCTTCGTAGCTCTGGTTGCAGGCATATCACTGATTGTCGGCGGTATCGGGGTTATGAATATCATGCTTGTATCCGTCACAGAACGTACCCGCGAGATCGGAATCCGCAAGGCCCTGGGGGCCAAGACAGGATCCATCATCGCACAGTTCCTCTGTGAATCCGCGATCATCTCGGGCATGGGAGGCATCATCGGAATTATACTCGGCGCCGCGCTAACAGCCCTGATCAGCGCCCTTGGAATCGGCGGCATAAAGGCCCAGCTTTCCTTACCGGCGATTCTGATTGCAACCATATTTTCCTGCAGTGTGGGAATCGTATTCGGCATCTATCCGGCAAAGAAAGCCGCCAAGCTCAGCCCAATTGAGGCGCTTAGACGGATGTAATAATATTTATTAATAGATTTAACAGAAAATCCTGTGCGCTCTTGCAAAGACAGCACATGATTCTATACAACTTATTCACAAATCTCATAAAACGAGGAGGGTTTTCACATGAAAAAACAAAGTAAGCTTTTAAAAGTATTCTCTATCATCCTGATTGTTATTGGGGCAATTTCCCTCTTGTCAGGTGTGTTTGCTATCGCTATGAAATCAACAATGGATGCGACCTACGAGGCAATGGGTATCGTACCGCCGACGACATTCTCTTATGTATATTCCATTATCGGCGGGCTGATCATACTGGCAGCCGGTATCATAGGTGTAGCCTATAAATCCAGAAAAATAGTGCTGATTATAGGAATTATACTGGCAGCATACTATGTGTTTAATATTATTTACGCTGCTATGACTACGGGATTCTCCGCATTCAGCCTGGTGGGGCTGATCTGGCCTCTGCTGTACCTCTGGGGGTGGTATCTTTCTGAGTAACGATAGGAGGGGACGCTGAGTGGAAGTGGAATAGGCCTCTTTCCGATGGGGGCGCGAAGTAATGGAACAGCCGTAAGCCTGACAAATGCACATATGCCGTTT
>NZ_WKZK01000125.1:0-1322 GCF_009680135.1 Eubacterium sp. BIOML-A2 | reverse complement strand
CGACCAGCCTTTGCTAAACGGCGATACCCGTGCGCTGAACGCGCTTCAGCGCATGGGCTAATCGCCCGGAATAATCATGGAGCAAGGCTGCGAAAGCTAACTGTCAAAACTAAAATAGAGTAAAACGCTTGCATCTATCATTTTGGTGCAGGCGCAATTTATGAGTAACGTAGCAATATTTTGCACTTACCATTTTGTGTTATATTTTATAGGAAAGTCAAGGTAAAGTGTTTTGGTTGAAACAATAAGACTTTGAGCCTTACAAACAGAAAGAGTGGAAGTAGATATGCAAAAATCATTTCAGCAGACTTTACTGAATAAAACAATTCAAATAGATAATATCGTTAGTTTTTTTTACTGCGATCTTAATCCTAAATTTACATCCATCGGAGAAACTCATAACTACTGGGAATTTATTTACGCTGATATTGGGAGTGTAGAAATCATTACCGGTTCTAAAACTGTTATACTTGAAGAAGGCCATATTTATTTCCATGCGCCTAATGAATATCACCGGCATAGATCGATAAAGAACATAAAAGCTTCCATATGCAACGGAGCCTTTTATTACGAGGGTAATGCCCTCGATAAAATAGCTGATCAACCGATTTTTCTTACAAATTCTACGAAACAATATTTTTTTAATGCACTGAAATACTGCAGTGAGATCTTTTCCTCTGTTATTGATACAAAAGAGCTGATCTACCAGGTAATTTCACCTGACCACAGCCTGGCACAAGAACAGCTGCTGCTTAATAATTTAGAATCCTTTTTGCTGGAGTTGCTGATATCTATGGATACTCTTACATATCCGGAACGTCATGTGCCTGAAGATGAATATCCGCCTTTGGTAGGCGAAGCAATTATGATAATGAGACAATGTCTTTTTTCTTCCCTTACGCTCTCTTCTCTCTGTCAAAAACTGCACTGTTCGAAGTCAACTTTATCTGAAGTATTTAAAAAGTATACCGCCTCAACCGTTATGAATTATTATACGCAGCTTAAAATAGATAAGGCAAAAGAACTGCTGTGCTTAGGCACTTATAATATAACCCAGGTATCAGACTTTTTGAATTTTTGTAATGTGAATTATTTTTCTAATCAGTTTAAACGGTATACTAATTTAAAGCCCAGTGAATACTGTAAAAGTCTTAAGAATAAGAACTGTGTACAGCTTTTAGAATTGACGAAATGCTCCTCTGTACATTAATGTAAATATATAGTAATAGACCTGGTTTATAATCTGTGCAAACAGCCACTTTCTGCGGCCAGCAGGGCCGCATTTCCCGGCCAGTCAGGGCCATATTAAACGGCCAGTTTTA
>NZ_WKZK01000124.1:0-1363 GCF_009680135.1 Eubacterium sp. BIOML-A2 | reverse complement strand
TATAGTGGCTCAGTTGTCAAGACAAAAATCTAAGATTTTTATAATGAACTGATATGGTGGACAAGTTACAAGGAACATGGAGAGAACAGTGGAGCACTCTCCAGAGTCAATATATGCTAAGCTACATATGGCATCAACATTGCCGGATAGTAACATTCAGCCGGTGTTTGGTAATCAAGTGCAGAATGGCATCGCTCAAAGTTGTAGGTGTGGATATACTGTCTGATAGCAGCTCTTGCTTCCCTGATGTTGTTGTACTGTGTCAGATAGGCTTCCTCATACTTGAAGCTGCGGAACCAGCGCTCAATCATGATGTTGTCTGCCCAGCGGCTTTTTCCATCCATACTCTGGCGGATGCCGTTTTCCTTTACAAAGTCAATGTATTGCTGACTTGTAAACTGACAACCCTGATCTGAATTCAGAATCTGAGGTTTTGCCACTTTGAAAGCTTTTTTCAGGGCACTGATAACCATTCTGGTATCAAGTGTGTCATCCACTTCCCAGCCGACAATACAACGGCTATACCAGTCGATCACGGCTGTCAGATACAGAAATCCGCGCTTGATCGGGATATATGTAATGTCAATAGACCATGCCTGATTTGGCTTGTCTATGACCGCATTACGAAGAAGATATGGACATACTTTCGCCTGCTGCATTCGCTTGGAAAGATTCATCTTTGGATAAATCGGGTAAATATCCATCTCATTCATGTAGCGTCTTGCCTTGCGGCGCCCAACCTGGTAACCACGGGCTTTTAACTGTGCAGACATTTGTCTTGCGCCCCAAGTGGGATTATCTGTATGGAGATGATCAATGATCTCTTTGCAGGCCAGTTCCTCATCTGAAATAGGGGCGCCCTTGTAATAAATGCTTGTACGGTTGATGTCAAGCAACCTGGCACCAACGGAAGCCGGAATTTCCTTAGTCGTCAAAAGGTTTTGGACTAAACTTACTCTCGTAGTCAGGTCCACAAATTTCTTCAGATTTTTTTTTGAGCCAGTCAACCTGCATGGTTAACTGACCAACCTTTTTAGCATACTCCGCTTTTTCTTTGCGCTCTTCGGCAAGTTTTTCTTTGAGATTTTCCTCGCGCTTGTCGTCGAACACAACAGAAGCATTGTTCAGGAACTCTTTCTTCCAATTACGGAGCAGATTTGGTTGGATATTATTTTCAGTTGCTAGGGTGTTGAGATCTTTTTCTCCCTTAAGCAGCTCAATTACAAGGTTTGATTTAAATTTGGCACTAAAATTTCTTCTTTGTCTGGACATGTTAATGAATCCTCTCTTTCATACTGATTTTAGTATATCAGATTCATTAAAATCTGTCCGAAAAAGTGTCTTAATTTATGAGACCATTATA
>NZ_WKZK01000123.1:0-1485 GCF_009680135.1 Eubacterium sp. BIOML-A2 | reverse complement strand
GGAAGTGTGAAACTTTTTCTGTAAAATAACTTCAAAAGGTTCTTCTATGATAAAATAATAATCATAGGAGGGCCTTTTTATTATGGCAAAACAAAAGAAACCTGTACACAGAGTACAGATGACGGAAGGAAAACGTAACATCATTCATCAGCTGTTAGAGGAATATGACATTCAGACAGCTGAAGATATCCAAGATGCACTGAAGGATCTCTTGGGTGGTACGATTAAAGAAATGATGGAAGCAGAGATGGATGATCACCTGGGCTATGAAAGATCACAACGTTCTGACAATGATGATTATCGGAATGGTTATAAACGCAAATGTGTAAACAGTAGTTACGGCTCTATGGAGATTGATGTTCCTCAAGACCGGAAATCTTCTTTTGAGCCGCAGGTAGTAAAGAAACGTCAAAAGGATATTTCTGATATTGACCAAAAGATTATCTCTATGTATGCCAAAGGAATGACAACACGGCAAATATCTGAGACGCTCGAAGACATTTATGGGTTTGAAACATCAGAAGGATTTATTTCCGATGTCACAGATAAGATTCTCCCTCAGATTGAAGACTGGCAGAACAGACCATTAGACGAAGTCTATCCAATTCTGTATATCGATGCAATCCATTATTCTGTCCGTGATAATGGCATGATTCGTAAATTAGCAGCCTATGTGATTCTTGGGATCAATACAGAAGGGAAAAAAGAAGTGCTCACTATCAGCGTTGGAGAAAACGAAAGCTCGAAGTACTGGCTTTCTATCTTAAACGAGTTGAAAAACCGTGGGGTAAGAGACATCCTCGTTATCTGTGCAGACGGACTTGCCGGAATCAAGGAAGCGATCACTGCCGCATTTCCAAAAACAGAATACCAGAGATGCATTGTCCATCAGGTGAGAAATACTTTAAAGTATGTCCCGGATAAAGACAGGAAGGCTTTTGCTACAGATCTGAAAACGATCTATCAGGCAGCGGATGAAAAGAAAGCCCTGGCTGCACTTGACAGGGTTACAGAAAAATGGACAACTAAATATCCGAATTCCATGAAACGCTGGAAAGATAATTGGGATGCAATCTCTCCTATCTTTAAATTTTCAGCAACCGTCCGGAAAGTCATTTACACGACAAATGCCATAGAATCCTTGAATTCCACCTACCGGAAGCTGAACCGTCAGAGGAGCGTATTCCCAAGCGATACGGCTTTGCTGAAGGCATTGTATCTGGCTACTTTCGAAGCGACTAAAAAATGGACGGCTACCATTCGTAACTGGGGGCAGGTATATGGCGAACTGAGCATCATGTATGAGGGAAGACTCCCTGAATAGGCTCGAAAGGCCCGAAAAAACAGGCGGAAAAACCGCCTGCTCTTGACATGCCTTTTAATAACTGCTATATATAAAATGAGGGTGAAAGCTCTCTTTTCGTAGCCTTTCACCCTTCATTATCATAGAAGAATCTTATTTACAGACTTTTCTTCACAGTCTCG
>NZ_WKZK01000122.1:0-1596 GCF_009680135.1 Eubacterium sp. BIOML-A2 | reverse complement strand
TCACAAAATCACCCCACTTTCCCGGCTGCCGGCCTCCAAGAATTTCTAAGGTTCACTTTAGCGTTTCGAGGCGGCATATGTGCACTTGGGCGGGTTGCGGCTATCCCTTCCTTTCGCTGGGTGCATCCAATCGGTTGGATAGGGTGGCAACTTGGGAGGATACTTTTAGGGGGCAGCGTATTGATTTGTTTGGTGATACAGTATGGAAACGGTACTATGAAAGAGAAAGTTGTACCTTGTTTTGTGGTTTGGCTGCGGATACTTCTTTAGGGAATGGGTTACGAAATGCTTTAGGGTGCCTTATTTTGGCTATGCTGCGGTTCTGCCTGTGCCACTAATTTCCGGATTAGATGTGGGGTGAAATTTGATTATAGAAATGGGCGCTGGTAAATTTATAGATATTTTATTTGTAACAGAAAGGGAATTATGGTAGAGTGAATGTACCCAAAGAATAGTCTGTGGGGCATTTCAAACATTCTTTATATTCAATGATATATGAGATTGTCTATCTCATTCTTTCAGGCAGATTCGCCGGTTTATTCAATGTTTGAAAAATAGAACTTTAAAATTGAAGAAAGGTGATGCGTATTGGAAGTGTAATACTTGTCGATCGAAACGATGGTTTGCATTAAAAAAGTCTGACAAGGAGAAATTGAATATGGGGAAGAGTAACGTATATATGAAGCGCTGGCTTTCAGATAAAAGGCGTTTGGCGGATTTGTTAAATGGCTCTCTTTATCAGGGAGAGCAGGTTTTTACGGCAGAAAATATGGCGGTTGAAGATGGGGAACAGGGATTGGTGCTTAAGAAGGCAGATGGCAAGGAGATCACGGTGCAAAGATACCGTGATATTATGATGAGAATGGATGACGGCACACGGATTGTAGTACTGGCATGTGAGAACCAAGGGGAGATACATTATGCCATGCCTGTACGGGAAATGCTGTATGATGCCTTAAGTTATGCAGATCAGATCAATGAATTGCGGAAAAGTCATAGGGAAAAGAAAGATATGAAAGTACCGGCAGAATTTCTTTCCGGTATGAAGAGGACAGATTTTTTATCGCCGGTTCTGAATATTGTTTTTTACTATGGTGAGGAAGAATGGGATGGGAGTACGGATTTGCATGGATTATTGGGATTAGACCGAAAAGAGTATAAGCTGCTGACGAAGTACGTACCCAATTACAGGATCAACCTGATAGACCCGAAAAAGCTGGAAAACCTGGAGTGTTTTCAAACAGATTTACAGATGATATTCGGCATGTTAAAATGTAGAAAAAACAAAGAAGAATTGAAACGCTATGTGCAGAATAACAGGGCATATTTTGTGCAGGTTGATCAGGACTCATATAATGCCGTTTGTGCAATGCTGGGATCGACACAACATTTGAAAACGGTAAAGACGGAAGAAGGAGGGAACGTTAATATGTGTAAAGCGTTGGAAGATTTATACCAGGATGGCGTAGAAGAGGGAATCGAGAAAGGACTCGAAGAGGGACTAGAGAAAGGAATCAAATATAATGTACCCATAGATGTGGACACATTAAGAAGAAGGGTTCCCTAAAAATGGACACTAAAAAGAAGGCATAAAAC
>NZ_WKZK01000121.1:0-1665 GCF_009680135.1 Eubacterium sp. BIOML-A2 | reverse complement strand
CCTTGGCTGACCGCCATTTAAGTTCCAGGGTGGCCGCCGAATATGGCACAGGTGGCCGTTTTGGCTGGCAATCTGCAATCTGGAACTTTCTTAAAACAACGCATATGAGCTTCTGCCTTTTTTATAATTGTTTCCAATTGTTCATCATGCCATTTTTTATCCTCTAGTATCTCTTCTTCTGACATTTGCGCTTTTTCTGCATTAATTTCTCTTTGCATTTCTTCCAATTCACGCTGTGCAATATCATAATATTTCTTTTCAATCACCATAATCTCCCAACTCCATAAAAAAAGAAACAGTCAACATTTTCGTTACAACTGTTTCCTTTATTTTTGAAGTCCCCGGAGCATTTGTATCACTACATTCTGTTCTTTTTCATCAAGATTATTCCAAATATTCAAAACCTCTTGTTGTGATTCTGATAAGCTTACTGGAACATCCATTCCGGCAAAGAATTGTGCCATTGTTACTCCCAGTGCATCACATATCTTTTCTACAGTAGGCATAGTGGGTAAACTTTCTTTAGCAATAATTTTTCCAATCGAAGATTGAGATATACCAGTCAATTGTGACAGCCGATATTTACTCATATCACGTTTTTTACATAAAGCTATAATATTGTCCGCAATATAATCCTCTGTACGCAAGTAAATACACCTCTTTCCGATAGTAGTTACCTTAATTGTAACTAGAAATCCGAAAAAATATTAGAGATGTATCTTGCAAGTATTTACTAAGGGAAACAGTAGTATTAAAACAAAAAAAATAGAACTATATAAAGTTGTATTCCATTAATGTCAGCTTATTATCTAAATGCTCATATTCTCTTTGTATTTCTTCAATTTTATCATATAGTTTCAGCACTGTCGAACCCTTTATCATTTTATTTTCTTGGCACATCTGCCGGAATTTTTCTTTGTACTCCCGCAGTATTCTTCCTTTTTCCTCTAATTCCTCCAGTGTTTTAATTTCCTCTTTATCTGCCATGTATTTTCCTCTCAGACATAATTTTTAATACATAAATAATAACCTTTTTTTCGCTGTTGTTCAATTACAACTTATCGCCTTTTTCTCCCATCAATCGACAATCTTCTTTTTGCTATATACATATGATATACTTCTTTTTATACAACCAATTACTATTGTATAACTCACCATTTTTTCTATCTACAACACAAAAAAGTCAAGTTGTGATGGAAAGGAGGTGAGGACATGGAAATAAATTA
Organism: Eubacterium sp. BIOML-A2; assembly: GCF_009680135.1. NCBI lineage: Bacteria > Bacillati > Bacillota > Clostridia > Eubacteriales > Eubacteriaceae > Eubacterium > Eubacterium sp. BIOML-A2. The sequence goes on along the minus strand of NZ_WKZK01000121.1, from coordinate 439 downwards.
TGCACTTATAGGCAAACGTATAAGAGAAACCCGCAAACAACGAGGATTATCTGCCGAGGAGCTGGCTGAAATCGCTGATCTTTCTACTGTTTATATAAGCTATATAGAAAATGCCAAGCGTAAACCCAGTTTAGAATCTTTAATCAAAATTAGCAATGCCCTTGAAATTACTATTGATGAATTACTCTATGGAAACTTGTTATACAATCCTACGGAATATCAAACTGATATTGATTTATTAATGGCAGATTGTACCAGCACTGAAAAACGTTACATATTCGAGGTTCTTTCAGCCATAAAGAATATTTTACGAATCAATGATTGGCATCTATCCTCAAAACACAATTACGATGCTGATAACCTATAATGGTCTCATAAATTAAGACACTTTTTCGGACAGATTTTAATGAATCTGATATACTAAAATCAGTATGAAAGA
>NZ_WKZK01000120.1:0-1763 GCF_009680135.1 Eubacterium sp. BIOML-A2 | reverse complement strand
GGGTCAATCACTTTTTCTGTGTGCTTGATGGCTACTGGTTACGTACGCCACCCTTGACTGAACCTGTCAGAAACGCTGCGGCTTAAGTGCCGACGGTGAAGAACTCAAGAACAGCCTGCCTTCTTCACCATATCGGCTGCTCAGTATAGCGTTTCTGCCAGAACCCGCCAAGGGCAGGCCCTGCTTCGCAGGGTGGCTGTTTCTATGCCTCAGGCTCAGGAGCCTAAGAACAGCCTGCTTATAACACTTTGCACCTTTACACTTGAATAAAAGAAGGATCATCCTGTAAGGTTGTACGTATCATCCTGGCAAGATGAGATACCACAATCCAAAGGAGACCCTTCATCATGCAGTATATCCGACCTGAGGCTGACGGACAACTCACATTTGCAGAATCAACAGATTTTTTGATGATTCCGTGCTGCCTGTATGGCTTCCATAATACGGAGACTACCGTTCATGAAGCGGTATCCGGCAGAAAAGTCTTCTGCTACCACGGTACGCTGGATGTCCCTCCGGAAGAAACGGTCTGTCCGGAGTGCGGCGCGAGGATGCATGTGAACCAGCATCCGGAGATCACTCTGTGGCATCTTTGCATCGGTGGGAATCTCTCCAGTGTTGTGTTTCCGCATAACCAGTTTCGGTGTCCGGAATGCGGCTTGACACATTCCCAGTTCATCTCTTTTAAAGCGGATGGGCACCGGATCACGGAAGAACTGTACCAGTACACCCGGGATCTTTTGGCTCATGGAACATATACACTCAAGCAGGTTTCCGAGATCACCGGCCTTGGGAAAAACGTTGTCAAGGCAATCGATAAAAAGCGCCTGCAGGATGCGTATACGATTGACGGCAAAAAGCTGCGTAAGCCGGAACATAAGGCAAAGTTTCTTGGTATCGATGAGTTCAAGCTGCATAACGGGCACCGCTACGCTACGCACATCATCGACATGGAGCGCGGCCACGTCCTCTGGATCGGCCACGGCAAGAAGAAGCAGGTCGTCTACGACTTCATTGACCATGTCGGGATGGAGTGGATGGAAAGCGTAGAAGCTGTCGCCTGTGACATGAATTCCGATTTCCAGGAGGCCTTCGAGGAGCGCTGCGAATGGATCCAGCCGGTATTCGACTACTTCCACATCGTCAAAAACTTTAATGATAAGGTGGTCAGCGAAGTCCGGCGCGATGAGCAGAGACGGCTCACTGAAGAAGGAAACCTCGAAGCAGCCAGGGCACTCAAGCGCACCCGCTATATCCTTACGTCCAGCCGCTCGACCCTTCAGCGGAAGGATCAGGAAGCATCTGAGGGCAAAGTGTTGTCAAAGGGCGGCGGTCTCTTCAATAAGGAAGAGGTCATCCGGAAGTCCGGATATGAGGCAAAGTATGACGCGCTCCTTGCGGAAAACGAGCTCCTGTTCACGCTGGATCTCATCAAAGAGAAACTCAGCGAGGCGTATCGGCAGACCAGTGAAGTAGTCATGGCGGAGATGATGACTGAGACCATAGATATCTGCTTCGCCACAGGGAACAGACATCTGCGGTGGTTCGGCCGCCTGATTGAAAACCACTTTGAAGGTATCATTGCCCATGCGACTTACCGGATCTCAGCCGGAAAGATCGAAGGACTGAACAACAAGATCAAAACACTCAGGCGGCAGGGCTATGGCTATCCAGATGACGAATACTTCTTCCTGAAGATCTTCGACATCAGCCGTCGGGACTATGACCGGAACCCTGCATCACACAGAAAATGTGACTGAGCC
>NZ_WKZK01000011.1:0-85912 GCF_009680135.1 Eubacterium sp. BIOML-A2 | reverse complement strand
ACAATTCGACTTACCACCTGTTGAATCGACTTACCTATCTCCTGAAACAAAAGACTTACCTATCTCCTGACTGGTCACCAAAACCGCTGGCAGGCGGACCCCGAACCCCGGACCCCTACTCCCGCAGCCCCAGAACCCCCTCCACGAGTATCTTTACATCATCGAATATATAATCAAAAGCCCCAGCCTGGCACATGTTTATCAGTACCATTCCGACCGGAACCGCCAGGATCAGCCCGAGCACGCTGCTCACCTTGTATCCAATATAGAGCAGCAGCAGCGTCACAAGCGGATTCAGTCCCATGCTGTCTCCTACCAGTTTCGGCTGCAGAAGCTGGCGCACCAGCTGGGTGATCACATAGATCACAAGCAGCGCCACCGTCATCTTGTAATCCCCCGTTAGGAGCTTATACAAGGCCCACGGTATCATGGCTGTGCCCGTACCAAAAAAGGGCAGGAAGTCCAGGAATGCGATTAGAAACGCAATCAGAATGGCGTAATGTACACCGAACATCCCCAGTCCTGCAAACAGGATAAGAAATACGATTCCCATGATCTTGAACTGCGCCTTGAAATATCCGCCCACCGCATATTTCAGATTGTCCATGACAAGGCTCATCCGCTTTTCCACCGATGGAGGGGAAACTTTTTTCAGCCATAGGATCACTTCTTCTCTCTGAACCGTGAAAAAATAGGCCGACATCATCGCCACAATAAAGGCTATCAGATAGGACGGCAGACTCTTTGCAAAGTTGCCCGCTGCAGTTACCGTCGGCTGGCTGATCTTAGTCACCAGCTCACCCATCGACTGATCCAGATTTGCAACAACAGCATTCCAGCCGTTTTGTATCCCCGCAGGAAGCTTCGAGAATACTCCCGACAGTGTGCTCCCAATCTCGCGGAGGCCTTCCTCCAGCTGGGCGTAAAGATCCGGAAAATTTTTAATCAGATCCCCGATCTCCGCAGATACTTTACTGACGGCAAAGTAAATAAGCAGTACGATCAATGCCAGCACTACGATTACAATCAGGGCCGAACCCAGTTTTTTCACAATCTTCAGTCTTTTCTCCAGCCAGTTCACTACGGGCGTGGCAATCGCCGATATGATCCAGCCAATGACAAACGGCATAAAAAATCCGATTGATTTTATTCCAATAAACACAAAAGCCGCTGTCGCCGCAAGACTAAAAACAAGGCTTACAGCGACCTGCCAGTACGGCCGTCTGTTCTCCATATCTACTCCACCTCTGCTCTGTCTAAATACTCGCTTTCTATAAGCTCCCAAATCTCATCTCTGCCCTGTTTTGTGGTTGAGGAGAACGGTATAATCTTCGTCCCTGGAACCAGATCAAGGCCCTCTCTCACCATTTTCACATGCTTCTGAATCTGGCTTCTCTTTAGTTTATCCAGCTTTGTGGCAATGATGATCGGCTGGAATCCCTGTTCCACGATCCAGCTGTACATCATCTTATCGTTAGCAGAAGGCTCATGCCGGATATCGATCAGCAGAAAAATAGCCTTCAGCTGGGTGGATCCATTCAGATAACGCTCGATCAGCTTTCCCCACTGTACCTTTTCCTTTTCTGAGACTTTTGCGTAACCATAGCCCGGCAGGTCTACAAGATACATCTCTTCGTTGATATTATAAAAATTAATCGTCTGTGTTTTCCCCGGTGTAGCGGATATTCTCGCATAGGATTTCCGGTTCATCAGCGCATTGATCAGCGAAGATTTCCCTACATTAGATTTCCCTGCGAACGCGATCTCCGGCTTGTCATTGTCCGGAAGCACGCTTGTGATCCCGCAGACTGTCTCCAAATTAATGCTTTTGATTACCATTTTTATTCTCCTGTCTGCGGCTTATCCCCGCTCGTCTCCCCGGTCAGGGCCGCCTTCAGTACCTCATCCATACTTTCAACGGGCAGGATTTCCAGGCCCTTCGTGATCTCGGTGGAAAGACCATCCACATCTATTTTATTTTCTTTTGGAATCAGCACCGTCTTGATCCCGGCGTTTTTCGCCGCAAGCAGTTTCTCCTTCAGTCCCCCTATCGGGAGCACCCGGCCGCGCAGTGTCACTTCCCCGGTCATGGCCAGATCTGCGCGGACTTTCTGTTCCGTAATGGCAGAAAGCATAGCCGTTGCCATAGTAATTCCTGCGGAAGGGCCGTCTTTGGGAACCGCCCCCTCCGGAATGTGTACATGGATATCGTGCTTTTCGAAGAAATCCTCTGCAATCTGATACCGCCTGCTGATGGAACGAATATAGCTGATTCCTGTTCGCGCCGATTCCTTCATCACATCACCCAGTTGCCCTGTCAGCATAATCTCGCCATTTCCGGGCATGACGTTCACTTCAATCTGAAGCGTGTCTCCGCCCACACTTGTCCAGGCCAGGCCGCGTACAATACCGATCTCGTCCGAAGCATTTGCCATCTGATACGTATATTTTTCTTTTCCGAGATATTTATGAATATTCTTCTCTGTTATCGTGATCTTATTCTTGTTTACTGTCAGTATTTCCTTGGCAGCCTTTCTGCAGATATTCCCGATCTCCCTCTCCAGCTGTCTGACACCGGCTTCCTTCGTATAGTTGCGTGCCATCTTCCAGATCGCATGCTTACTGAAAGTCAGCTGCTCCTCTTTTAATCCGTGTTTCTCCAGCTGTTTTGGAATCAGATGCTCTATGGCAATGTGGAGCTTTTCATTCTCCGTGTAGCTGCTCACTTCAATCACTTCCATACGGTCCAGAAGCGGCCTTGGTATGGTCTGCAGCGTATTTGCCGTCGTAACAAACAGCACTTCTGACAGATCCATCGGCACCTCCAGATAATGGTCCCTGAACTTGCTGTTCTGCTCGCTGTCCAGTACTTCCAAGAGAGCGGAAAATGTATCCCCCTTATAATCGGTGCTTACCTTGTCGATCTCGTCAAGCAGCATAACCGGATTTTTCACGCCCGCAGTCTTCATCCCATTCGCGATTCTGCCGGGCATGGCTCCCACATATGTCTTTCTATGACCGCGGATCTCGGCCTCATCCCGCACACCGCCCAGGGAAATTCTGACATAAGGCTTTTTCAGCGCTCTTGCAAGGGACTTTGCAATCGAGGTCTTACCGGTTCCCGGGGGGCCCACCAGACACAGAATCGGGCTTTCTCCCTTTTTAGTCAGGGAGCGCACTGCAAGAAATTCCAGCACTCTCTCCTTCACCTGCTCCAGACCATAATGATCCTCATCCAGCACTTTCCGGGCGAATACGATATCTCCGCTGTCTTTTACCGACTTATTCCACGGCATTTCCAGCAGCGTCTCGATGTAGGTCCTGATAACGCCGCTTTCTGCAGGACTGTTCAGGGAACTTTTAAAACGGCTGATTTCCTTCGCCAGCTTCTCTTTCACTTCCTTGGGAGCCTTCAGTCCCTTCGCCGCTTTTTCAAACTCCTCTGCATCCGTGAGGGTTGTATCGTCCCCCAGTTCCTCCCGGATTAGTTTTAACTGTTCCCGGAGAATATATTCCCTTTGGTGTTTATCCACCCGCTCCTTTACTTTCATCTGGATCTCTTCTTTAAGGTTCATGATCTGTATTTCATTCACCAGTTTAAAGGCCAGCGCCTCGTAACGCTTCCAAAAATCGGTTTCATTCAGAATCTCCTGAAGATCTGTATAGAACAGCGGAGTATTGGCCGCGATCTCATCGACCAGCTTTTTCAGCCCCTTGATCTCCAGAACCTGTGCCACTGATTCTTTGGACATCTTCCCGCTCTTTGCAGCAAAGTCCACAAACATATCTTTAAGGCCGCGCTCCATGGCCTGTGCATTCAAATCATCCCTAATCAGCACATCGGATTCGTCCATAACATCCACTTCCGCGCGCAGATAGGGATCCTCGTATTCGATCTTCTGCAGGACGCCTCTCGTCTCCCCGGAAACGAGTACCCGCATGATATGCTTCGGCAGCTTAATAATTTGTTTGATCGTTCCTACGGTTCCTACTTCATAAAGATCCTCCTGCTTTGGATTTTCAGTTTCCAGATCTTTCTGTGTTATCATGAAAATCTTCTGATCTTCTACCATAGCCTCCTGGATCGCCGCTATTGAACGCTGGCGGCTTACATCAAAATGCACCACCATCTCCGGCATGATAGTCATACCACGCAGCGCAACCATCGGAAGGCTCTGTTTTTCACTTTTCATATTATCTCCTCCACCCACAATACTGCCTTATCGGCTTCTTATGTGCATGTGAAAAGGCGGATACATGGTATACCACTGCACCCGCCTGTCTTTCTTATGCACTCTCCGATGCCAGGAACGATCTGCGTTCTTCTCCATCGCATTCATACAATGGTTTTCCCGTCCCTTTCACCACTTCTTTTGTGATACGGCATCCTTTGATCGTATCATCAGACGGCACCTTAAACATGGTGTCCATCATAATATCTTCCATGATCGCCCTAAGGCCTCTGGCTCCCGTCTTTCTTGCAAAAGATGTCTCTGCGATTGCGTAGAGAGCATCCTCATCAAAGTCAAGCCTAACGCCGTCTAATTCCAGCAGCTTCTGATACTGCTTCACAATTGCACTCTTCGGCTCTGTCAGTATCCGGATCAGGGCCTCTTCATCCAGCATATCCAAAGTCACCGTCACAGGCAGACGTCCGACAAGCTCCGGTATAAGGCCAAACTTTACCAGATCCTGCGGCAATACCTGATGCAGCAGCACATCCACATTGTATTCATGCTTGGATGCAATCTCCGCATTGAATCCAATCGACTTCTTATCGATACGGGTCTCGATCATCTTATCGATCCCCTCAAAAGCTCCGCCGCAGATAAACAGGATGTTAGTCGTGTCTATCTGAATCAATTCCTGATGGGGATGTTTTCTCCCACCCTGAGGGGGAACCGATGCAACAGTACCCTCAATTATTTTCAAGAGTGCCTGCTGTACTCCCTCACCGGATACGTCGCGTGTGATGGACGGATTTTCAGATTTTCTTGTAATTTTATCGATCTCATCGATATAGATGATGCCGTGCTCTGCGCGGGCAATGTCTCCGTCTGCAGCCTGAATCACCTTCAGAAGGATATTCTCAACATCCTCTCCCACATAACCGGCCTCAGTCAATGCCGTGGCATCCGCAATAGCAAATGGTACATTCAGAATCTTCGCAAGAGTCTGGGCAAGCAGCGTTTTCCCGCAGCCAGTCGGCCCAAGCATCAGTATATTACTCTTTTGCAGCTCCACTCCTAAATCCTGCTCTGCCATAATCCGCTTGTAATGATTATATACAGCTACTGAAAGGACTTTCTTTGCTTCATCCTGTCCGATTACGTACTCGTCCAGAAATGCCTTTATCTCCTCCGGCGTCAGAAGATTAATATCATCAAACGCTCTTATCTCATCGTATTCGAATTCTTCCTCAATAATCTCGGCACACACGTCAATGCACTCATCACAGATATATGCCCCGTTCGGACCTGCGATCAGCTTACGCACCTGCGCCTGCGTCTTATTACAGAAAGAACATCTAACTGTATCATCGCTTACTTTTCCTGCCATAATGCTTTTCACCTCATATTGCCCTTAATGACTGGCAATTACCTCATCTATTAATCCATACTCCTTAGCCTCCAGAGCCGACATATAATTGTCCCTCTCCGTATCGACCTTGATCACGTCCAGGCTCTGTCCGGTGTTCTCGGCCAGTATCTGGTTCAACTTCTGACGTGTCTTCAGAATATGCTCTGCTACGATCTGAATCTCTGTCGCCTGTCCCTGTGCTCCGCCTGACGGCTGATGAATCATAATCTCGGCGTTAGGAAGCGCAAAGCGTTTGCCCTTCTTGCCGCCTGACAGCAAAAACGCCCCCATGCTTGCCGCCATACCGATACACACGGTAGAAACGTCGCACTTGATGTACTGCATGGTGTCGTAGATTGCCATTCCTGAGGTTACAGAACCGCCAGGGCTGTTGATGTACAGCTGGATATCCTTATCCGGGTCCTCCGCTTCCAAAAAGAGAAGCTCTGCAACAATTACGCTTGCCGACACATCATTTACCTCTTCTCCAAGGAAAATGATTCTTTCTTTTAATAATCTTGAGTATATGTCGTAGGAACGTTCTCCACGGCTCGTCTGCTCAATGACATAAGGTACTAAACTCATTGATGTCCCTCCTAATAATTATTGAATACGGACTGCCCGGATTGTACCGGGCAAGTCACCGGGTTATCTCTGCTCAGCCATAAAGCCCATTGATTTACTCTTCCACAGCAGAAGCTACCAGCAGTTTAATGGCTTCCTGTACGGCAAGGCCATCCTCCATCTGCTTCTTTTCGTTCTCTCCCATGAATCCTCTGAGTTTCTCAACTTCCATCTCATAAGCATCCGCCATCTTCTGCAGTTCTTCCTGCAGACGTTCCTCGGATGTTTCAAGATTCTCAGCTTCTACGATTGCTTCCATAACCAGTTTCGTCTTAATGCGTTTCTCTGCCTCCGGCCTTAATTCCGCAAGCATCCCCTCTTTTGACACACCTGTAAACTGAAGGTACTGCTCCATGCTCAGGCCCTGCTGCTGTATGCGCTGTTCTAATTCTCCCAGGATCTCTCTCATCTTCAACTGGATCATCGCTTCCGGAATGTCTACCTGCGCATTCTCTGCAGCCATATCAATGACTTGATTCTCTTTCTTTTCTTTTCCTACGCGCTCTTTGCGCTCTTTGATCTTTTTCTTTACTTCTGCCTTATAGTCCTCCAGCGTCTCACACTCGGATACTTCAGAAGCAAACTCATCGTCCAGTTCCGGAAGTTCCTTTGCCTTGATTGCATGTACTGTACATTTAAATACAGCATCTTTTCCGGCAAGTTCTGCTGACTGATATTCCTCCGGGAATGTCACATTGACTTCCATCTCTTTGCCGATCTCAGCGCCGATCAACTGTTCCTCGAATCCCGGGATAAAAGATCCGGATCCGATTACCAGCGGATAATCCTGTGCCTTTCCACCTGGGAATGCCACTCCGTCAACAAATCCTTCAAAATCCAGAGTGATCTGGTCGTTATCTTCCACTGCGCGGTCTGTCACATCAACTGTTCTCGCATTGCGCTCGCGCTCTTTGTCGATCTCTTCATCGATCTCTTTTGCGGTAACCCTGGTAGATATCTTATCTACCTTTAATCCTTTATATTCGCCAAGGGTCACTTCCGGCTTTACTGCTACTTCTGCAGTAAAGATAAATGGCTTTCCCTTTTCCAGCTGTACAACATCGATCTCCGGTGGTGTCACAAGCTCCAGCTCGCACTCATCAAAAGCTTTTGCGTAGGCTTCCTGAACCAGCTTGTTTGCCGCATCATCATAGAACACTTCCGGTCCGTACATCTTCTCAACCATCTGTCTCGGCACTTTTCCTTTGCGGAAACCAGGCATGCTGATCTGATTGCGCTGTTTTAAGTATGATGCCTGGAGAGCCTGCTCCACTTCCTCGGCCGGAACTTCGATTGTAAGTTTCGCCATATTATGTTCTAACTTTTCTACCTGTAAACTCATTTTTTATCTTCCTCCTTGATTCGTACCATTCGTCATGCAGTTTTGTATCAGTCAGGCGGTTCCGCCTTTCGGTTCACACCCTTCGGACGTGCACAGTCACGGTTCCGTACCTGATAATATACATTCACAGTCATTAAAGGAGTATAGCACATTCGTCAGTAAATTTCCAGTACTTTTTACTCGTTATTCCTTATTTTTAGGGGTTTTTTAAGCCTTTCGGACACTTTTTATCCAAATATGATTGACGCTCTGACTTCGTCTGACTTTTCAGCCCCGTACAGTATGGAAATCAATTCCAGAGAAAATGAAATTGCAGTACCCATTCCACGGCTTGTTATGATGTTTCCATCCACTGCCACAGGCGTCCGTACCACTTCCGCGCCGGTCAGTTCCTTCTCTTTTGAGGGGTAGGAACATGCCCTGCGTCCTTTCAGAAATCCAAGTCCTCCCAAAATACTCGGCGCCGCACAGATTGCCGCAATATATTTTTCTCTGCCGTAAAAGTCCTTTAAAAGCCCATTCAGCCCCGGATGTTCCTGGAGATGCACTGTCCCCGGCATGCCTCCCGGCAGTACCAGCATATCTGTCCCGGCGAAGTCTGCCTCCTCAAACAGCGTATCCGCTTCCACCTTGATTCCGTGGGCGCCGCTGATCACAGAGCGTCCGGTTACGGATACTGTTTCGACGGCAGCCCCCGCCCTCCGGAGCAGATCCACAACGGTGAGTCCCTCGATTTCTTCAAAGCCGTCCGCCAGAAATACTTTCACATCCTTCATCACTGATTCCTCCTTCAAATTACGCTTTACTGTCTGCATTTTCAGCACAATTTCAGTGTATCAAATGAAGTCAGGAAATGCAATGGTTTACAATTTATACGCGCAGTATTATGATAATAAAAAAATGATAAGGAGCACTTTATGGAAATCGAACGCAAATATTTGATCGATAAAGACAACATTCCCTGCCGCCTGGAAGAATATCCAAGCCGGCAGATCGAGCAGGGCTATCTCTGCACAGAACCCGTGGTGCGCATCCGGAGAGACAACGAAGAATATGTACTCACCTATAAATCAAAAGGGCTGATGGTACGCGAGGAATACAACCTCCCCCTGACCTCAGAGGCCTATCAGCACCTGAAGGCCAAAATAGACGGACGGCTGATCCAAAAGACACGCTATATGCTGCCGCTGGACAACGGACTTACCATTGAGCTGGATCTTTTTCACGGCGATCTGGCGCCGCTGATTCTGGCTGAAGTTGAATTTCCGGATAAGGAAACCGCCGTCTCCTTTCAGGCGCCATCCTGGTTCGGCGAGGATGTCACCTTCTCCTCCAGATACCACAACAGCACATTAAGCAGATAAAACAGGTGGCAACGAAAAGTTGCTTTTCACATCAAATATACGTTTCGTGGCAACAATATCTATTTGCAGGAAAAATTGCTATAATTTATGAAGATTTCAATTTCCCTGTGAATGGAGGTGTCGCATTGGCCAATATACAACTGGTTAAAAACTTGAAGCGTTACAGAACGGCCCGCAAATTGACTCAAAAAGAACTTGGTAAAATGCTGAACATCTCCCGGCAGGCATATTCAAATTATGAAACCGGCAAAAGAACGCCGGATTTAGATCTGCTCCTTAAAATCGCACAGATTTATAACATCACACTGGACGATCTGATTAAACATCCCTACAGGGCAGACGGCATAATCCATGAAGATAAAGGACCGTTTCAACCAGGAATAGAACTCCTGACTGGTAACACCATATATCTTTCAGAAGAAGAGGTCGCAATTGTCCTGGGCGTCCGGAATGCAGGTGAAGACGTAAAAGCTGTAATCAAAAGGCTGCTTGCTGAATAGTGGAGGGTACGCGGACGCCGGAGGAGATGGGAATATGGCCTGGCTGAGGGCTGCCGGCGGCGGTAAGCGCCCCTAATCAAAAAGAGCATTGAAATATTGGACACCGCTGACATTCGCGTGAATGCCGATGCATTCACACTGCAGGTCAGCTCGCCTGCAGGGCTTGTGGCCCTGCAGGCGGTCCATATTTCAATGCTCTTTTTGATGAAGGGGCGCTAACCGCCGCCTATATGCCCTCAGCCAGGCCATATTCCCATCTCCTCCGGCTGGTTCATCATATCAGTACAACTCTATTCCCCGAGAGGGACTTCAGGACGGGAGCTGCGGATGTGAAACGGCGGCGCGGTAAGGGCAGCCCATCGGAGATAATGGAAAGTCCTGCAATCGTATCCTAAACGACTTGACATTCTGCTCTTACTCCAGCCATATCCACTACACAATCCCAGTCCCATACGCCTCTCCCAAAAAGGCCCCCATTCGAACCTCCCCTTTGATGCGCCCAGCTTTCCTGACCAGGAAGAAGTCCTCCCGCACAGCACCGCACACACACGGGCCGGACTTCTTCCTGGTCAGGAAAGCGCCCCTTTCGATCTTACTCCGCCAGTCCGAATCTGTCGTGTACTGCTATCATGGCTCTTTCTACGTCGTTTTCTTCGATCAGCACAGTGATCCGCACTTCGGACGTGGATATCATGTTGATATTTACACCTGCGTTGAACAGCGCCTCGAACATTTTTGCTGCCACACCCGGGTTGCTCATCATGCCCGCACCGACGATGGAGATTTTGGCCACGTTGTCTTTGTGTTCGATGGCCTGGATCGTCAACTCTTCTTTATTGTCACTCAAGATACTAAGCGTTTCTTCCAGGTCGTCCTGTGCAACGGTAAAGGAGATGTCTTTTGTCCCCTCACGTCCTACAGACTGAAGGATGATATCCACATTGATCCCCTTCCTTGCCAGTGTGTTGAATATTTTAAATGCCACGCCGGGCTTATCGTCTACACCGATCACGGAAACTCTGGATGTATTTTTGTCGGAAGCAACTCCGCTGATTAACATTTTCTCCAATTTCACTACCTCCTTGACTACCGTTCCTTCATTTCTGTTCAGACTGGAACGTACGACCAGCTGTACACCGTATTTTTTGGCCATCTCCACGGAACGGTTGTGGAGCACTCTCGCCCCCAGTGACGCGAGCTCCAGCATCTCATCATAACTGATGGCATCCAGTTTCCTCGCATTCGGCACGATCCGCGGATCGGCAGTGTATACGCCGTCCACATCCGTATAGATCTCGCAGGCATCCGCGTGAAGTGCAGCCGCAATGGCTACCGCGGTGGTGTCTGAACCGCCTCTGCCAAGTGTTGCATAATCCTCGTATTTATTCACGCCCTGAAAGCCTGTGACAACCACTATTTTTCTGGAATCCAGTTCGTGGCGTATTCTTTCGGATTCTACCCGTTTAAACCTGGCATTGCCGTAAGCAGATGTGCAGTGCATCCGTACTTGGAATGCATTCAGTGAGACGGCCGGCACTCCCAGCGAGTTGACGGCCATGGCCAGTAGAGACGCTGAGACCTGCTCTCCCGTTGTAAGCAGCATATCCATCTCTCTTTTCGACGGTTCTGCAGTGATTAACTTTGCTTTTTCTATGAGTTCATCCGTTGTGTCCCCCATTGCAGACAAGACAACGATCACGTCGTTTCCTTTTCTGTATTCTTCAATACAGCGCTCAGCCACGCGGAAAATGCATTCCCTGTCCGCAACTGAACTTCCCCCAAATTTTTTAACTATCAGCATGTTGTCCTCCTGGTTTCTGACCGGCTGCGCATTATTTCTGCTCAAAAAGATGGGAAATCAACGTGTGTCCCACTTCTTCAGTTATTCCGCTGCTACGAGCACTTTCTTCGTCGTAGGAAGCCAGGCCCTGCACCGCATTTCTGCTGTCAAATAGCAGGTATGGCACTGGATCTCCTGTATGAGTGCGCACGCTCACCGGTGTCGGATGATCCGGAAGTATCAGCATGCGGAACTCTTCCCCTGCCGCTTCCAGCATCTCCGCCGCCGGGCCGATGATATGGGCATCGATATTCTCAATGGCCGTAATTTTATTTTTATAACTGCCCTGATGCCCCATCTCATCCGGAGCCTCCACATGGATGTAAGCAAAATCATACCCCTCCTGTGTCAAAGCTTCCACAGCTGCCTTTGCTTTACCGGCATAATTGGTATGTAAACCGCCATTGGCTCCCTCCACTGAAATATTGTGCATTCCGGCTCCTGCCGCAATGCCTTTCAGCAGATCCACCGCTGAGATCATGGCGCCTTTCTTTCCGAACTTTTCCTCAAAGGAAGTCAGCATTGGCCTTGTGCCTGCTCCCCAGAACCAAGCGGAATTGGCCGGGTTCTTCCCCTGCCTCTTTCTCTCCACATTCAGCGGATGGACGGACAGTATGTCATAACTTTTTTCCATCATTTCCCGCAGGACAGGATCGGCGGGCAGATAGTCCCCGATTCTCCTGGTCAGAATATCATGGGGTGCAGTCAGATCCACTACTCTGCCCTCTTTCTGAATCAGAAGGTGTCTGTAGCTGGTTCCCACATAGAACTCGTAGCCTTCCCGCTCCAGTCCTTCCTTCAGTGCCTCTACGAGTACGGCCGCGTCCTCCGTGCTGATTTCATCGGAGCTGTGATCCACAATTACTCTGTCTTCATAACGGTCCTGCTCCTCCGTCAATGTCACAATATTGCAGCGGAAAGCAACGTCAGACGGTTCCATATCCACTCCGATACTCAACGCTTCCAGCGGGGATCTTCCGGTATAATATTCTTTTGGGTCATATCCGATCACAGACAGGTTCGCCGTATCGCTCCCGGGCGCCATCCCTGCAGGCACGGTACGAACCATGCCTATCTCTGATTTTGGCGCCAGTTTATCTGTGTTGGGAGTCGCAGCCGCCTGCAGCGGAGTTCTGCCGTCCAGATCCTCCAGCGGTTCATCTGCTGCTCCGTCACACAGTACAATTACATATTTCATGTTATGCCTCCAGTTTATTTTCAGGTCTTTATCTTAACCTTCTACACGTATCATATGCAGAATGCTTGGAAATTCTTTCGCATTTTCTTCATAAGTACCTTCTGTCATCACACCTGTAACGAAACCGAATTCGTTTTTCAGGCCTTCTGCCTTCACAATTTCGATTGGACCGAACTTGCTCTCCAGATGCGCCTTCATTGCATCGGCATCCCCCTGGATTCTTACAAAATACTTTTTACTGGTTGCCGAGATCGGCTGAAGGCTTAACTTTTCACTCTTCCACATGGTCATGATATTTCGGTTCAGATGCTTCGCCTCATCCACCACATCGGAAACAACCGCACTGGCCGTCGGCAGTTTTCCTGCTCCGCTGCCATAGAACATGGCGTCGCCAAGCACATTGCCATGGACAAATATGGCATTGAACACATCATTTACATTATAGAGCGGGTGCTCCTTGTGGAGCATGTAAGGAGCAACAATCGCATGCAGATTATCGCCGTCTCTTTTGCTGGAAGCGAGAAGCTTTATGGTCATACCGAGTGCTTTTGCATACATCATATCTTCTTTTGTGATATTGGTAATCCCTTCGGTATAGATATCTTCAAAATCTACCTGCTGCCCTGAAATCAGGGAGGACAGGATCGCAATTTTCCTGCAGGCATCGTAGCCTTCCACATCCGCCTCCGGGTTGCGCTCCGCATACCCGTTTGCCTGGGCTTCTTTCAGAACTTCATCGTAATCAGCTCCCTCATAGAACATTTTGCTCAGCATATAGTTGGTTGTTCCGTTGAGGATTCCTGTGATCTCTTCGATCTCATCGGCCGTCATGGATGAATTCAGGGGACGGATAATCGGGATGCCTCCTCCGACGCTGGCTTCAAACAAAAAGTTAATATTGTTGTCTCTTGCAATGGAGAGAAGTTCTGCCCCATGCTTTGCCACCAGAGCCTTGTTAGAGGTCGCTACACTTTTCCCAGCCTGCAGGCAGCGCTTGACGAAAGTATAAGCCGGCTCAATACCGCCCATAACCTCCACCACGATCTGCACGTCAGGATCATTTACGATTACGTCAAAATCGTGAACCAGTTTTTCCTGAATCGGATCTCCCGGAAAATCTCTGAGGTCCAGGACATATTTGATGTTGATCTCATCACCGACTCTCTGATTGATCCGCTTCCCGTTTGTATTGATGACCTCTACGACTCCCGAACCTACTGTACCGTATCCCATTACCGCTATATTTACCATGTTTTCCTCCTTTTTCCTTTTTCCCTTTTCCTTTTGCTATGGTTTCCTACTCAGATATGCGTTAATAAACGGGTCGAGATTGCCATCCATGACACCGTTCACATTACTGATTTCCATATTCGTACGATGGTCCTTCACCATCGTATAAGGCTGCATGACATAAGACCTGATCTGGCTTCCGAAGCCGATCTCTTTGACTTCGCCCCGGATTCCGGACACTTTATCCGCCTGCTCCTGCTGCTTGAGCAGATACAGCTTTGCCTTGAGCATCTGCATTGCCTTGTCCTTGTTCATATGCTGGGAACGCTCGTTCTGGCACTGAACAACAATCCCGGTAGGCTGATGCGTGATGCGGACAGCAGAAGATGTCTTATTGACGTGCTGCCCCCCTGCACCGCCGGAACGGTACGTATCGATCCTCAGGTCTTCCTCATTGATCTCAATGTCAATGTCATCCTCAATATCCGGGATCACATCGCAGGATGCGAACGATGTCTGCCGTTTACCGGCAGCATTAAACGGAGAGATTCTGACCAGACGGTGTACGCCCTTTTCGGAGCGCAGATATCCGTATGCGTTCTCTCCTTCCACCTCAAAAGTTACGCCCTTTATCCCGGCTACATCACCGTCCAGATAATCCAGCACTTCCAGTGAAAACCCCTTTTTCTCTGCCCAACGGCTGTACATCCGGTACAGCATGCTGGCCCAGTCGCAGGATTCCGTTCCGCCCGCACCGGCATGCAGGGTAACAATCGCATTACTGCTGTCGTATTCCCCTGTCAGTAGTGTCTGAATCCGCAGCGCCTCAAATTCTTCTTCGAAACGGGCCAGTTCTTCCTCAATCCCCTTTATGGTCTCCTCGTCCGGATCTTCCTCGCTCATCTCGATCAGTAGACCGATATCCTCATGGTCTCCGTAAAGCTGCTCAATCTGCTTGACAGACTCCTGGAGAGCCTTGAGATGCTGCATCGTATGCCGCGACTTTTCCGGCTCATCCCAGAAACCGGGTTCTTCTATCTTTCTTTCTAACTCTTCAATCCGCTCCTTCTTTGACGCTAAGTCAAAGTGAATCCCTCAGATCTTTCAGCGGTTCTTCGTATGCAATCAGTTTTGCTTTTAATTCGTCTAACAAAACCACCTTATTCACCTCTTTCTCATTTAAATGAGAATCTGCCACGACAGATTCTCATATACAGTGCAGTCATTTATTCTGCACTTTTGTTTATTTTTGTAACAGTTCAGGCCTGTCTGAAGTATTACTGATTTTTATGATCTTCTTCCGCAGCACTGTTTGTACTTCTTGCCGCTTCCGCACGGGCACGGGTCATTTGGATAGACCTTCTTTTCCTCCCGTTTTTTAGGAGCGCGGACCCCGCTCTCGTCCTTATTGGTACTGGTGACCTTTGCTACCTGTTCTCTTTCCACCTTCTGTTCAATACGGAGGTGGAACAGGGTGCGGATGGTTGTCTCAGCGATGGAGTTGGTCATCTCGCCGAACATATCATATCCCATCATCTTGTACTCAACAAGCGGGTCTCTCTGACCGTACGCCTGAAGCCCGATTCCCTGACGAAGCTGGTCCATATCGTCGATATGATCCATCCATCTGCCGTCAATGACTTTCAGCAGTACGACGCGCTCTACCTCACGCAAATGCTCTGCTTCCGGGAATTCCGCCTCTTTTGCCTCGTAAGCTTTTACGGCGCGTTCCTTCAGAAGGTGTTTCAACTCCTTCTGCTGCATTTCCTGCGCCTCTTTCACAGAAGGCAGCTTCAGCTGTGGGATGACCGCGTGCAGAGTCACATCCAGGCCAGTAAGATCCCACTCTTCTGCATCTACTTCCGATGACACGAAACGGTCCACTGTATTCTCCACGTATTCCGTGATCATGCTGTAAATCGTATCCCGCATGCTCTCGCCGTCCAGCACACGGCGTCTCTCGCTGTAAATAATCTCTCTCTGCTCGTTCATGACCTGATCATATTCCAGCAGATTCTTACGAATACCAAAGTTGTTGCTCTCGATCTTCTTCTGCGCCTTCTCAATCGCACTGGAAAGCATCTTGTGTTCGATCTGCTCTCCATCCTCTACTCCAAGTGTGCTGAACACGCTCATCAGCTTTTCGGAACCGAACAGACGCATCAGGTCGTCTTCCAGGGAAATGTAGAAACGGGATTCCCCCGGGTCTCCCTGACGTCCGGAACGCCCGCGCAGCTGGTTGTCAATTCGTCTGGACTCGTGGCGCTCCGTACCGATGATCTTCAGTCCGCCCGCGGCCTTTGCCTCATCATCCAGCTTAATATCTGTACCACGGCCCGCCATGTTTGTGGCGATCGTTACCGCGCCGTGCATACCGGCATCCGCTACGATCTCGGCCTCCATTTCATGATATTTGGCATTCAGGACTTTATGCGGGATCCCCGCTTTTTTCAGCATCTTACTCAGCAGCTCGGAGATCTCGATGGTAATAGTGCCGACCAGTACCGGCTGCCCCTTCGCGTGAGCTTTCTCGACTTCTTCCACAACCGCTTTGAACTTTTCTTTTTGAGTCTTATAAACCGCGTCCTCCAGATCCACTCTCTGTACCGGCTCATTGGTCGGTATCTCGATCACGTCCATGCCGTAAATGTCACGGAACTCTTTTTCCTCAGTGAGGGCCGTACCTGTCATACCGCTCTTTTTTTCGTATTTATTAAACAGGTTCTGGAATGTTATAGTCGCAAGTGTCTTACTCTCACGCCTTACCTTTACGTGCTCCTTCGCCTCAATTGCCTGATGCAGGCCGTCCGAATAGCGTCGTCCCGGCATGATACGTCCGGTAAATTCATCAACGATCACGACCTCCCCCTCCGGAGTCACTACATAATCCTGATCGCGGAACATCAGGTTGTGGGCGCGCAGAGCCAGAATGATATTGTGCTGGATCTCCAGGTTGTCGGCATCCGCCAGGTTTTCGATATGGAAGAACTTCTCTACCTTCTTCACACCGTCCTCTGTCAGGTTGACTGCTTTTTCCTTCTCATTGACGATAAAGTCTCCCGTCTCCTCGATATCTTCTCCCATAATGGCATTCATCTTGGAGAATTCGCCGCTGGCCTCGCCCCGTTCCAGCTGGCGTGCCAGTATATCACATGCCTCGTACAGCTTTGTGGACTTGTCGCTCTGACCGGAAATAATCAAAGGAGTTCTGGCCTCGTCGATCAAAACAGAATCGACCTCATCGATGATGGCGTAGTTCAGCCCTCTCTGTACAAGCTGCTCCTTATAAATGACCATGTTATCCCTCAGATAATCAAAGCCCAGCTCGTTATTGGTAACATATGTGATGTCACATTTATATGCCGCACGGCGCTCATCATTATCCATGGAGTTCAGGACTACCCCCACGGTCAGTCCCAGAAATTCATGAACCTTTCCCATCCACTCGGCATCACGCTTTGCAAGATAGTCATTGACTGTTACGATCTGCACGCCCTTTCCTTCCAGCGCGTTCAGATATGCAGGAAGTGTAGAAACCAGGGTCTTACCTTCACCGGTCTTCATCTCCGAGATACGCCCCTGATGAAGGATAATTCCGCCGATCAGCTGGACGCGGTAATGGCGCATTCCCAGACTTCTCTTTGCCGCTTCCCGAACGGTTGCATATGCCTCGGGAAGGATATCATCCAGGGTCTCCCCATCGGCAAGGCGTCTTTTGAATTCTCTTGTCTTGTCCTTTAATTCTGCGTCGGAAAGAGCCTGAAACTCTGGTTCCAACGAATCGATCCGATCCACGATTGGGTAAATACGCTTTAATTCATTTTCGCTGTGTGTTCCGAAAATCTTCTCTATAAAACCCATAATCTGTAATTTACTCCTTGTCTAAATTTACTCTACGCTCCATTCTAACACTATCTTCCAGTGAATTCAACAAATTCATTACTTGTTAATAATTCATTTACAGCTTTGCAATAATCTCATAGGGAATGTTTCCTCCGAATAAATCCAGCGCACTGCCAATTGTAAAATCCAGTTTTTTCCCGCTCACGGAAGCAAAGGTATCCAGATCTTCCATGCTGCCAATACCGCCTGCATATGTGACGGGCATTTTATTCCACCCACTTAACATACGTACAAGCTCCGTCTCCACACCGGAGGATTTTCCCTCCACATCGACACCGTGTACAAGGAATTCATCACAGGATGCAGAAAGCTTGTCCAGTACCTCAGGTGTAAGGCGGACATCGGTAAAGGTCTGCCAGCGGTTTGTTACAATGTAATATGCCCCGCCTCTCTTCCTGCAGCTCAGATCCAGTACGATATGTTTCCTTCCGACAGCGGACACCAGTCGTTTCAGATTTTCCTCATGGAACACTCCGTCCTGAAAGACGTAAGAAGTCACAATTACATGGCTGGCTCCCGCCTCCAGGTACTCTGCCGCATTACCTGCATGGATTCCTCCGCCGATCTGCATCCCTCCGGGGTATGCTGCGAGAGCGAGCAAAGCCTGTTTTTTTGTAGCTTCGTAATATTCCGAGGCGGCAGGGTTCAGTAGGATGATGTGGCCACCCTTGAGGCCGTCCCGCCGGTAAAGTCCGGCATACCACGCAGCGTCCAGCTCCGAAGCAAAATTGGTAACCGCCTGGTCCCCCTGGTCCCGCAGGCTGCCCCCTACGATCTGTTTCACCTTTCCGTTATGGATGTCAATACATGGTCTGAATTTCATCTTCTTCCTTTCTTGTTCAAGGGGGTCAGACCCCTTTGAACCTCATTGTCAAACATTTATCAATATCGGTTATCAAATATACGTGTAGATTTTTTCTCGCTTCTCGGCAGATCTCCGATTGATACAGGCATCACATTCACAGTAATACCGATTTTCGTCTTGAACGCCTTTTTCACAGCTTCTTCCGCCTGCTTTTTATCCACATTCTTGTTGACTTCCACAAACAGGGTGCAGACATCTTTTCCATTCATATGGTCCAGCATAAACTGGTACTCGCTGGAAGCTTCCGGTACTCCGCCCAGCATCTCTTCGATCTGGCTCGGGAAGATATTGACGCCTTTTACCTTTACCATATCGTCCGTTCTTCCGATCAGTGTATCGATCCGCGGGAACTTTGAACCGCACCTGCACTCTCCCGGTATGAAACGCGTCAGGTCATGGGTACGGTAACGGACAAGCGGCGCGCCCTGTTTGCGCAGGGTTGTAATCGCCAGCTCGCCGATTTCACCGTCGGGTACAGTTTTCCCTGTCTTTGGATCCACAATCTCAAAATACAGGTAGTCATCCCAGTAATGCATTCCGCATTCATAATCACAGCTCATGGCAATTCCCGGCCCATACACTTCCGTCAGCCCATAAATATCATACAGCTGAACCCCCAGCTCCGCGGCGATCCGTTTTCTCATCTTTTCGCCCCACCGCTCGGAACCGATCACGCCTTTTTTCAGATGTATCTTGTCAGAGATCCCCCTTTTTGCAATCTCCTCCGCCAAAAGCAGTGCATAAGAAGAAGTCGCACACAAAACGGTGGCTTTCATGTCCTTCATCATGCGAAGCTGTTTATCTGTGTTGCCTGGTCCCATCGGAATCGTCATTGCACCTAAATACTCAGCACCTGCCTGAAATCCGATACCGGCGGTCCACAGTCCGTATCCGGGAGTAATCTGAATTCTGTCCAGCGCCGTGATTCCGGCCATCTCGTAACAGCGGGCAAACATCTTCGCCCAGTCCTCCACATCCTTTTTGGTGTAGGGAATAATAACCGGAGTCCCCGTTGTCCCTGAGGAAGAATGAATTCTCACTACCTCTTCATCGGGCACGGCCTGCAGCCCCAAAGGATATGCCTCCCGCAGATCTCCCTTCCAGGTAAACGGCAGCTTTTCAAAGTCTTCCTGGCTCTGTATTTTAGAAACATCGATATCCTGAAACTTTTCTTTGTAAAAACAATCTTTGGATGTCAGCTGTTTCAGATTTTCTTTAATCAGCTCCAGCTGTAATTCTGTCATTTTCATATCTGCTCCCCTCTATGCCTGCTCAAACGCGGTCATTCCAAGTGTTAACGCTTTCCTGTTCATGTCCAGGAATTTTTCCTTCACGTTGCCGGCCACGGCACTTTCCATCTCTTCTGCGGAAATGTCCAGCACACCGCTGGCAGCCGCCGCGCCCAGCAGCGCCACATTCAGAACCCTGGAAGAACCCGCCTGCCGGCAGATCTCTTCTCCGTCCAATATGGCAAGGTTCTCTACATTTTTTTTCAGATATTCCAGCATCTCGGTTCCTTCATATGTACTGCCGCTCAGCGTGGCCGTAACCGGCTTTACTGTCTTGCTGCTGACGATCACTGTACCGCCCTCTTTTAAATACGGCAGACAGCGCACCGCCTCTGCCGGTTCAAATGCCAGCAGCATATCCGCACTTTTCAGCGGAATCAACGGAGAATGCACCTCTGTCCCCATCCGCACATGGCTCACAACTGAGCCGCCGCGCTGTGCCATCCCGATGGTCTCCGTCGTCCTCACAAATTTTCCCTGCTCCATAGCCGCATAGGCAATCAGTTTGGAGGCAAGCACAACGCCCTGACCTCCGACTCCGCATAACAGACAACTTTTATTCATCGCTTTCCACCTCCCCGATTGCACCTGACGGACATACCTGGCTGCACAGACCGCATCCATAACACAAAGACGGCTCCACCACAATTTCACCGCCATTTACTATAATTGCCGGGCATCCAAGCTGGCTGATGCAGACCTTGCATTTTGTACAGGACTCCTGCTTTACCTCATATAATTTTCCCGGTTTTGCTACCGCAATACACGGAGACTTGAAGATCACGGCACGCACACCCTTTTCTTTGGCCGCCCTCTTCACCGTATCTGCCGCAAGCTCCAGGTTCAGCGGATCAACGGTCTCAATCCACGTTAACCCGATTCCCCGCAAAATATTCTCGATGCTGATTTTGGCCGCAACCTCCCCCATCATGGTTACACCTGTTCCGGGATGGGGCTGGTGGCCGGTCATCGCCGTTGTGGAATTATCCAGCACAATCAGCACAATGTCCGTCTGATTGTAAACCGCATTCACAACCCCTGTAATACCGGAAGCAAAAAACGTGGAATCTCCGATGAACGCAAAGTTCACCGCGTCTGGTTCTATAATATGTAATCCCTGGGCGATCGTTACATCTGCCCCCATACAGAGACAGGTATCCACCATATCCAGCGGCTTCGCGTTTCCCAGGGTATAACAGCCGATATCCCCGCTGAATACCGCCTTTTTCCCGCGCATTGCCTTCTTCACCGCATAGAAGGAAGCTCTGTGGGGACACCCGGCACACAGAACCGGAGGCCTGACCGGCAGCTGCGGTATATCCCCCCGGGCGCCGCAGAGCTCTTTCGAATCAGTTTCTTCGGTTCCGAGAAAACGCCCCAGATCCCCCCTGATACTTTCCACACTGTTTTCCCCCGCATTCTTCGTATCATGCGTAAGTTTTCCACAAATCTTTGCATTCAGATGGTATTTACCCACAATCTGAAGCAGTTCCTTTTCAATCACCGGATCCAGTTCTTCCAGTACCAGCACTTCATCCAGGTCCTCCATAAATTCCTTCGCCAGACGCTCCGGAAACGGATGAGGCGTGCTGATCTTCAAAAGCGGCACATCCTCCGGTATCACTTCGCTCGTATATGCAAAACTCACCCCGCCAGAGACAACGCCTTTCCTGCCTTTTCCTTCCCTTCGCAGGTTCTTGTCGTAGGAAGAAAACACTTCCGACAGTTCCACATTTCTCGCTTCGATCTTGATATGATTCTGGTAGGAAAGCCTGGGAAAAATAACCCAGCGCATGGTATCCTTGATAAACCCTTCCGGCTCGGGCACATCCAGCTTTGGCAGCAGATCAATGCTAACACAGGCGTGACACACTCTTGTCGTCGGGCGGAAAAGAACCGGTGTCTGGTACTTTTCCGAATACGCAAAAGCATCCGCAATCATCAGATATGCCTCATCCGGCGATGATGGATCAAACACAGGCAGCTTCGAGAATTGTGCAAAATGTCTTGTATCCTGTTCCGTCTGTGAAGAAATCGGTCCCGGATCATCCGCCGACACAATCACCATACCGCCTTTTACCCCAACATAGGCAAGACTCATCAGAGGGTCGGAAGCCACATTCAGCCCCACCTGTTTCATCGTAACCAGCGTTCTGGCACCAGCATAAGCGGCTCCTGCGCCGACTTCCATAGCGGCCTTCTCATTGGTAGACCACTCCACGTGAATGCTCCCGTCATTATGCTTAGCAACTGTCTCCAGAATCTCTGTCGACGGCGTCCCCGGATAACCGGCCACCATTCTCACACCGGCACGGACAGCGCCCAGGGCAATCGCCTCGTTGCCCATAACAAGCTTTCTTTCCATACTCATAATATGTACTCCTTTACTTTTGTTTCTTTACGTATTCGAATTATATCTTAACTTATGAAATGTCTCATTTTGCTATTTTACCACAGTAAACTTGAAAAAACCAGGGGTCTGACCCCTATGAACCTCGAATTCTTAATTGTTTGAAACAATTAAGAAAATGGGGCGCATAGGGGTCAGACCCCTTTGCAGATTCTGCCGTGTTTTCCTACTGGTTGTCTGCAGCATTGTTATCTGTGTTGTTAGCTGCATCATTATTATTTACATCTTTGTCGTTTGTATTTCTGTCTTCCAGATTATCCTTTTCAGGACCATTGTTATCTGTAAGATCATCAGCAGCATCATCTACAGCATCAGTTGCATCATCCACTGCGTTATCTACCGCACCATCACCTTTATTATCCTTGGTGTCTTTGCCGTTTGTAGCATCGTTCATATTCTTCTCGTCTGTTGTATTTGTTTTTCCATCGTTTGTGTTCTTATCTGTACCACATGCTGTTACACCGCAAAGTACTCCAACACACATCATTAATAATAAAAACTTTTTAAATCTTTTCATTTTATTTCTCCCTTTCCATTCATAATCTTGTGTTAGTAATATTTGCAATTTCAGAATGTTTATGTGTGGGAAAAATTTCTATTTTACCAGGAACCTCGGATGCTATTCTTTCCCGGCGGCCTCGCGGAGTTTTTTCATCGCATGTTCTTCTATCTGACAGATCCGCTCTTTTGACACATTCAGCTCCCGTCCGACTTCTTCCTGGGTGTGGACCCTGCCATTCTCCAGCCCAAAGCGCATGCTGATTACATGACGTTCCCTCTCGCTCAGACTCTCCAGGAGATGAAGCACTTCTTCTTTTTGAATTAAAATATTCACCGCATCTTCGGGAGTCTTTTCTTCCTGGTCCTCAATATGATCTTCCAGAATATCATCCTCTTCCGCCCCCGTGGGAGCCTCCAGTGAAACCGGGGGTTCAAGAAATGCCAGCACGCTTTTCACTTCCTCTTCTGACTTATCTCCAATCCTTCCCGCAATCTCGCCTGCAGTGGCCGCGCGCCCCAGTTCCTGACGCAGTTCATTCGAAACTTTCTGTACCTTTTTTATATTCTCCGCAACATAAGCCGGCACACGGATTTCTCGGGACTGTTCATCTATCGCACGTTTCATGGCCTCCTCAATAAAGCTGCGTGCATAATCGGAAAATGCGCCGTCCCTTGTATAATCAAACATTTCTACCGCCTGCATCAGCCCAATACTGCCTTCCTGGATCAGATCCAAAAACTGCAGGCCGCGCCCGCTGTACTGCCCGGCGGCTGACACGACCAGGCAAAGATTCGCCTCCTCCAGCCTCCGTTTCGCGTCTGTGTCCCCTGCCGCGACTCTTTTCCCCAGTTCAAGCTCCTCACCGGCACTGAGCGGAGGAATGCTCCCAATCTCTTTCAAATAGATCTTCAGAGGTTCCGTCACCTCTACATTATCAGGTATTGAAAATCCCTGCCCTGCATATTTTCCCATGTCATTTCCAAGCCTTTCTGTCTTAATGTTTCTCTATGTGCAGACTGCCCGGAAAATGGATTCCGGGCAGTCCCTCGTTTCTTATATTTTTTCGATAATTTCACCACTTCGATATGCCGCAAGCAGCCTTTCCAGATCTGCTACCTGCTCCTTAAGTTCTTTTCCAATATCCGTATCACCGACCAGGCGCCGCTCCAGCACCCGCTTTACCACCATATAATCCGAATGGATATCGCTCTCCTTCTGGATCGCCGCTTCCGTGGATTCAAAAGGCTCATGTGCAACCAGAAGCAGTCCGTAAGAATTGTATATCAACGTATAACCAGCAATTCCCGTCTCCTTCTGGTAAGCCTTCGAAAATCCACCGTCAATCACAAGCACCTTGCCGTTGCATTTTATGGGGCTTTCTCCATTCTTGCATTTTACAGGGACATGACCGTTGACAACATGCGCTTCATCCGGACAAAGACCGAACTCCCGCATAATATTGTCGATCACCTCTTCTTTCTCGAGAAGATAATAATACGGATTCTTCTTCTCCACATGTGTTTCCTTCTCTGCAAGGAAGTATCTCTCAAATGTTGCCATTTTATTCTTGCCAAACAGCGGAGAATTCGGATTCAGCCAGATATACCACATCATATCCTTGCCGTCCTCCCGTTCCCTCTCATTCAATGCAAAAAATCCTTTTCTCAGATACCGGTCCAGGGCATCATACAGTGACTTTCCTTTAAACTTTCTTCCGAACAGAGAAACTTCCTTCAGGCTGCCGTCTTCGTTCAGAGGCACACAGCCGTGATACAGCAGATTATGATTATAAACCTTGTACAGGCTGCCCTTTGCAAGCAGAAAACGCATATGTTCCTGCAGTTTCTCGCAGCCGAGAAATGCGCGCTCCATACGCTCCATGATCTCTTCCTCTTCCTCCGAAAGCTTATAGGGATCTTTGGGGTCTATTGTCGGGAAATTCGTATCCAGAAGAGGATAATCCGTCCCGTCAAGGTTAACCGTCCCTTTCTCAAAATTAATCCTGTGCAGAAGAGCCCTGTCATCCAGTCCAAAATCCTTATGGCGCTTTATAATCTGCCCCTCCACCTTAAACTGGATAATGGAAATCGCCTTGTGCATCCTAAGATCCATCTCCATCTCCGCCTTATTCGCCTTTTCCGGACCCTTCAGTGCAAAACAGGTGCACGGATCATCCCCGTAAGTCCGCAGCGCAAATGTAGCCAGCGGAAGCAGGTTAATTCCATAGCCGTCCTCCAGGATATCCAGATTGCCGTACCTCGCGCAGATACGCACCACATTCGCCATGCAGCCTCTCTGACCGACCGCCGCGCCCATCCAGAGGACGTCGTGGTTGCCCCACTGGATATCCAGGGAGTGATAGGTCATCAGTTTATCCATAATGATATGAGGGCCCGGGCCTCTGTCATAAATATCTCCCACAATATGTAAATGATCCACGACAAGACGCTGGATCAGTTCCGAGATCGCCGCGATAAACTCCTCCGCCCGGCCGATTCGGATAATGGTCTTAATAATCTCATTATAATAAGATTCCTTATCATTTACTTCCACCTTCTCCGTAATCAGTTCTTCGATCACGTATGCGAAATCCTTCGGAAGCGCCTTTCTTACCTTGGACCGGGTATACTTGCTCGCCGCCCGTTTGCTAACTTCAATCAGACGGTACAGATTGATCTTGTACCAGTCCTCCATATTGCTCTCCACTTTTTTCACCTGGGCCATCTTGTCCTTGGGATAATAAATCAGCGTAGCCAGAGACTGCTTGTCCCTGGAGCTTAAGGTATTGCCGAAAACATCGTCTATCTTTCTTCTCACCGAACCAGACCCATTCTTCAGTACATGTGCAAACGCCTCGTACTCCCCATGGATGTCTGTCAAAAAATGTTCGGTTCCCTTGGGCAGATTTAAAATTGCCTGCAGATTAATAATCTCTGTTGAAGCCGCGGCAATCGTCGGATATAAATCAGAGAGCCGCTCAAGATATCTTGTTTCCAGATCTTTCATAATACTTCCTCCCCATACATTGTGATGGTTTCAATCCACGCTTATCATGTTAAAATTGAATCACATCACTCATATCATACATACCGGCCTCTTTACCTGCCAGGAATTTGGCCGCCTCCACTGCACCCTTTCCAAAAACACTTCTGGAATAAGCCGTATGCCTGAACTCGATCACCTCGTCCGGGCCGGCAAAAATCACCTCGTGATCCCCGACAATCGTTCCGCCGCGGACCGCTGAGATGCCCATCTCCTTCTGTTCCCTCTTTTTACGCACCTGGCTTCTGTCATATACATAAGTATATTCATGATTCAGCGCCTCATTCATAGAATCTGCCAGCGCAAGGGCCGTGCCGCTGGGAGCATCCACCTTCTGGTTATGGTGCCTCTCCACCAGTTCAATATCGTAGCCCGCCGGAGCCAGCACCTTCGCGGCATCCTTAAGCATTTTCAGAAGAAGGTTGATTCCCATGGACATATTCGCCGACTTCAGCACTGCGACCTTTTTGGATACCTCACTGACCCTTTTGAGCTGTTCATTTGACAGGCCGGTTGTGCAGAGCACCACAGGAACCTGCTTTTCCACACAATAGTCCAGGAGCCCGTCCACCGCTCCGGCGTTTGAAAAATCAATCGCCACGTCCACATCCACATCACAGGATTCCACGTTCTCAAATACAGGATAGTCGTTGGCAAGCCCTGTATAAGCATCCACGCCTGCGGCAATCTCCACCTGTTCATCATCCCTGATAAGTCCTGTAATCATCTGTCCCATCTTTCCGTTGCAGCCATGCATTAAAACCTTTATCATATCTGTCCCTCCCGAGCCTTTTCATATAATGTACGGAACTCTCAAAGGAGTCCCTCTATATAAAAAAGGATACCACATTTGAGCCAGTTACTCAACGTATGATATCCCTTTCACAATCATATATTTACCGAATTAAGCAAGCTTAATCCCGAAATCAGCCATTGCTTTTGCCAGATTTGCCGCATTCTTTTCCGTCATCTCTGTCAGTGGCATTCTCAGGCCGCCTACTTCCATGCCCATAAGGTTCGCCGCCTTCTTGACCGGTATCGGATTCACCTCACAGAACAGCTGCTCGATCAGCGGCAGCGCCTTAAGCTGCAGCGCACGGCTGCCTTCCAGATCTCCCTTGAAAAACTTCTCACAGATATCGTGCGTTTCTCTCGGAGCAATATTGGCCAATACAGAAATCACTCCCTTGCCGCCCAGAGCCATCAAAGGTATAATCTGATCGTCATTGCCGGAATAGAGGTCAATCTTTCCGTCTGTCAGCTGCATAATCTTCGTAATCTGGGAAATATCCCCGGATGCCTCCTTAACAGCCACGATGTTCTCCACCTCGCTGGCCATCTGCGCTACTGTAGCCGGTTCAATATTCATGCCGGTTCTGCTCTTTACGCTGTATAAAATGATCGGAGCCTTTGCCTCCTGCGCAATCGCCTTATAATGCGCAACAAGCCCGGCCTGTGTGGCCTTATTATAGTAAGGAGTCACGACAAGCAGGCCGTCAGCCCCATCCTCCGCAGCTTCCTTTGACATCTCCACCGCGGTGCGGGTGCAGTTGGATCCGGTCCCGGCGATTACCGGAATCCGTTTCTTCGTGCGCTCTATCGTAAAC
This sequence comes from Eubacterium sp. BIOML-A2, assembly GCF_009680135.1. Classification (NCBI taxonomy): domain Bacteria; kingdom Bacillati; phylum Bacillota; class Clostridia; order Eubacteriales; family Eubacteriaceae; genus Eubacterium; species Eubacterium sp. BIOML-A2. Next base: position 58,616 of record NZ_WKZK01000011.1, on the reverse strand, counting down.
TTAATACAATCCATATGTTCTTCTTCTGTTAATGTAGAAGATTCGCCTGTCGTACCACAAATAATAATACTGTCTGTGCCATTCTCACAATGGTAGTTTATCAACTCATCGAGCTTATCATAATTCACACTGCCATCTGCCTTAAATGGGGTAATCAAAGCCACGCCGGCTCCTTCAAAAATTGACATATACATCCTCCTAATCTAATTCGCTTATCTCTTCCAAAGTTTAACATTAAAAATGGTTGATGTCAACGTAAAGAAAGAGCGTCATTTTCCTAAATGACACTCCTTCGGTTACTGTTCAGACCGTGCCGTGCACCCCGCTGCACGGCATCGGAGCCGATGATGTGATGGTCTCGGGGCATCTGCCCCCGCCATAGGCGACTTTAAATGGACAGATGCCGTTACTGTGCACGCCCGCAGGGTGTGCACAGTAACACTCCTTCGTCCTTCTATCTTTAATCTTCCATACATTCAAGTTTACTTACAGATACTTCATACGCTATGCGTGTCTCCGTTTCTGTCTCAGATAATTTTTTTACATACTCCCGGCTCTGGATTCTGCCCAGAATCTGCACATGCTCTCCCACCTCAAAACCGGATGCATATCTGGCATTTCTGCCCCAGCAGATGCATGGAATATAATCTGATTTACCATAAGGCCTGTTCACTGCCAGCAGCAGGTCTGCGATCTCACGTCCAAGCGGCGTTTTCCGGTACACGGGCTTTTTGCATATGTATCCTTCCAGCAGTATGTGGTTTGTCTTTGCCCCGTCCAGCTCCTCGTCGATAAATTCAACTTCCCGCACAAATACAGATAACACCAGCCTGTTCTTCTGCTCTTCATGGCGGTTGTAAGAGCGGAACTGCCCGGAGGCCATAATGAATTCCCCTGTATAATCCTGGGTCACATCAATAAGTCTCTCTGAAATCATAAGCGGAATCCGGTCATCGGAATTGCTGAGCCTTTTCACAAGCACATCCACCATATAAAAACCTTCCCCGAATACCTCGTGGCTGTATGTGAATTTTGAAGCCACCTCGCCCATGATTGTTACCTGATTGTTTTCAATAATCTTATCTGACATAATTTTGTAGTTCTCCCTTCCTCTGAGTGGTATTTTTGAGTCAATACTAAGTCTATGAACATGACATATGCTTTAGAACGAAAAGCAGGTTTGAATCGTTCGACAAAGTTTTGAGATCCGGGCGAAAATTGTCCAAATAGCATGAAGAATATCGTAAAATTGCATTCCGTCTCCGCTGCCTTCTGTAAATGTGCCTTCCCTTCCGTAATTTTTTGTGATAGAATAAAAAAGTTGTAACCACATATCATAAGTAGGAAAGAGTGTTGAAAATTATGAAAACAAAACGTGAAGATATTAGAAACATCGCGATTATCGCCCACGTTGACCACGGCAAGACCACCCTGGTCGACGAACTTTTAAAACAAAGCGGTGTTTTCCGCGAGAACCAGGAAGTCGCAGAGCGTGTCATGGACTCCAATGACATCGAGAGGGAACGAGGTATCACAATTCTCTCCAAAAATACTGCCGTCTTCTATAAAGGAACCAAAATCAATATCATCGATACGCCCGGGCATGCTGATTTCGGCGGAGAGGTAGAGCGCGTCCTCAAAATGGTCAACGGCGTTGTCCTCGTTGTGGATGCTTTTGAAGGTGCTATGCCGCAGACCAAATTCGTGCTGCGCAAGGCGCTGGAGCTGGAGCTGCCCGTGATCGTCTGCATCAATAAAATAGACAGGCCAGAGGCAAGACCCGATGAAGTCATCGACGAAGTGCTGGAACTTTTCATGGATCTGGACGCCTCCGATGAGCAGCTGGACTGCCCCTTCATCTACGCTTCCGCCAAGTCCGGAATTGCCGTGCTGGACCTGACTGACGATGAGAAGGACATGCAGCCTTTATTTGAAACAATCCTGGACTATATCCCGGCGCCGGAAGGCGACCCGGAAGCGCCGACACAGGTGCTGATCAGTACCATTGACTACAACGAATACGTGGGACGGATCGGAGTCGGAAAAGTAGACAACGGAACGATTTCCGTCAACCAGGATATGGTACTTGTAAACCATCACGATCCGGATAAACTGGAAAAGGTAAAGATCAGCAAGCTGTACGAATTCGACGGCCTCAGCAAGGTGGAAGTCAAAGAAGCAAGCATTGGTTCCATCGTTGCCATTTCCGGTATCTCCGGTATTTCCATCGGAGACACCCTGTGTTCTCCCGACTGCCCGGAGGCGATTCCTTTCCAGAAGATCTCCGAGCCCACGATATCCATGCAGTTCATTGTCAATGACAGCCCTTTTGCGGGCAAAGAAGGAAAATATGTCACCTCCCGCCACATCAGAGACCGTCTGTTCCGAGAGTTAAACACCGACGTCAGCCTCCGCGTGGAGGAAACGGAAAATGCAGACAGCTTCAAGGTATCCGGACGCGGCGAACTGCACCTGTCTGTCCTGATCGAAAATATGAGACGCGAAGGCTATGAATTTGCCGTAAGCAAGGCAGAGGTCCTCTACAGAACGGATGAAAACGGCAAAAAGCTAGAGCCCATGGAAATTGCCTATGTGGACGTCCCCGACGAATTTACAGGGACCGTCATCGACAAGCTGAGCCAGCGCAAGGGGGAACTGCAGAACATGGGCGCCTCCAACGGCGGCTATACACGTCTGGAATTTTCCATCCCATCCAGAGGACTGATCGGATACAGAGGAGAATTTCTAACCGATACAAAAGGAAACGGAATCCTCAACACCAGCTTTGACGGCTATGCGCCCTACAAGGGGGATATTCAGTACCGCAAGCAGGGTTCCCTGATTGCCTTTGAGAATGGGGAGTCCGTAACCTACGGATTATTCAGCGCCCAGGAGCGAGGCACCTTATTTATCGGCCCCGGTGAAAAAGTATATGCAGGTATGGTAATCGGCCAGAATGGGAAAGCTGAAGATATCGAACTAAATGTCTGCAAGACCAAGCATCTGACCAACACCCGTTCTTCCAGCGCGGATGAAGCATTAAGGCTCACCACGCCGCGCATATTAAGCCTGGAAGAGGCGCTGGATTTCATTGATACCGACGAACTGCTGGAAGTTACGCCGCAGTCACTGCGTATCCGCAAGAAAATCCTGGATTCCAGAATGCGCAAAAGAAGTAATGCAAAATAAAAGCAGGCTTATAAAACTCGCGCCTGTGGCGGCTGCACTGCGGCATCTGTCTCTTACGCCACAGTGCGCCTCCCGCCGGGGGCTTTTTGTTTTTTAAGTGGATTATCCAATAAATGCTATAACACCCTTCGTTCTGCATTCGTTTATTGCGTGCATCATTTCCCCACAGTTCGGGCTCCGCATGGCAAAGCTTACGTTGGGAAAAATTAGAAGAATTGAAGTGATTCGTTCTATACAATAAAGTTTTTACATGCTATAATATTTACATAATACAAGCAGTAAACATACGACTGTCTGTATAATATGAACAAAAGGAGTTGAGCATCATGAAATTTATTATTAGTGGAAAGAACATCGACGTAACACCAGGCTTAAAAGACACTATTGAACACAAGTTGGGAAAACTCGAAAGGTATTTTACTCCTGAAACAGAAATTATCGTAACGCTCAGTGTAGAGAAAGAAAGACAAAAGATCGAGGTAACAATCCCGGTTAAGGGAAATATTATCCGCTCCGAGCAGACAAGCAATGATATGTATGTATCCATCGACCTCGTAGAGGAAGTAATCGAGCGACAGCTCCGCAAGTATAAAAACAAACTGGTTGCAAAGAGCCAGGGGCACCCAACAGCCTCTGCCGGCGGAAGCAACTTCAAAAAAGAATTCTTTGAATCAGAAGACAGCGAACAGCAGGATGACGAGATCCGCATCGTAAGGACAAAGCGTTTCGGAATCAAGCCAATGTATCCGGAAGACGCCTGCATCCAGATGGATCTGGTAGGGCATTCCTTCTTCGTCTTCTGCAATGCTGAGACAGATGAGGTAAACGTAGTTTATAAACGAAAAGACGGGTCATTCGGACTCATAGAACCTGAATTCGATTAGATTTTGGAAGCGGGGGATGCTGTGGCTGAGGGACGCCTGAACGGAATGTGGAGAGGGAGACACCGGGACACAAGAGGATGGGGCATGGAAGTAACCCGCTTACGGAGAAGTACTAACACAAAATAAGCTGCCCACGAGGGCACAGACAACATGCGACGAGAAAGCCTGATGCTTTCTCGTCTTAGATTGTCCTGGAAAGTGATTTTGGAAAATCACTTTCCATCCCTCGTGGGCAGCTTATTTTGTGTAAGTACTTCTAGACCGTGCGCTCTATACTTCCATGCCCCATCCTCTTGTGTCCCGGCGTCTCCCTCTCCACATTCCGCTCAGGCTGGGCTTCATCCGGCTGCAGAACCTCCGCTTTTTGGGGGAATCTGACGGTAGGGCCGGATTGAATTGGGTATGCGGTGCGCTTTCCACCCCTGACATCCCTGGCTCCTTCCAATCTGCCGCACCCAGGATGCTCCATCCGCGGCGCCCCCCTTCATTCAAAAACAACCTCGCCGTCCACAACCGCATACCAGCACTCCCCCTCTTTTTGGATCTGGCTTTTTCCGTTTGTTCCTTCTATGATTTCTTTGGTGATATGTTTTTCTTCCTCCTGGGATACAAGGGCCGTGATTTCTACGGAGTCGGTATATGCGGTGTCAAGCAGCGGGATATTTTTTTGTGCGAGCAGGTATTGTATTTTTCCCAGACCGGTATAATCCGTGCTTATTTTCAGTTTAAATCCGTAAATCCTGGTTATAATCTTACTGTGAGACAGGCCTTCCCGCGATGCTGCTGTGTATGCCCTCACCAGCCCTCCTGTTCCAAGCAGCGTGCCTCCAAAGTATCTGGTGACGACGATGAGCACATTGTGCAGGCCCTGTCCCCTTATAACCTCGAGAATGGGCTTGCCTGCGGTTCCGCTCGGCTCTCCGTCGTCGCTGCAGCGCTCCTGTACATTTTCAACACCGGTTACATAAGCCCAGCAGTGATGCCTGGCATCCCAGTACTGCCTTTTTACTTTTTCCAGGTACTCCATTGCCTCTTCTGTAGAGGAAACAGGAAATACATCGGCTATGAAACGTGACTTTTTTTCGACGATTTCCGCAGAGGCTCCCTGATATACTGTTTTATAATTCATCGGCTTTACCTCAATTTCTTTAGTAATCATTAATAGAATATAACAGAACTGTAGAAAACCACAAGAAATTATTAAGATTTTTTTAGAAATATGAAGTTTTCCTATTTTTTCTTTATTTAAGCAGGTAAATTTGATATAATGAGTGGAATGATTAAAGGAGGATATGATTCATGAATTACGGAAAAGAAAATCTCGATAAGAGAAAGAAGAATATCTCTTCAAAAAAGAATATGAAAAAGAAGCGGGTTGGCGTCCGTTTTTTCAAAGCTCTAGTGATCTGCGTCTTACTCATTGCAGTAATCGGGGCCGGAGGAGTCGGTCTGTTTGTCAAAAAAATTATAGATGATGCCCCCAAAGTGACTCCTAACATGGTCAAGCCCTCCGGAGCCACTTCCTTTGTTTACACGGAAGACGGACAACTTTTGGATAAGTTCCGTCAGAAGGGATCCAATCGTGTCTATAAAACATACGATGACATTCCGATCAATCTGACGCATGCATTTGTAGCGATTGAGGATGAGCGTTTCTACAAGCACAACGGGATTGATATGCAGGGGATCCTCAGGGCCGCTGTAGTCGGTGTGACCTCGGGCAATTTTTCAGAGGGTGCAAGTACGCTGACCCAGCAGCTGATTAAAAACAACGTATTCCCGAATTTTACAGAAGAGAAGACATTCTATGACAGGCTGGAGAGGAAACTCCAGGAGCAGTATCTGGCTGTTGAGATTGAAAAACAGATGAGCAAAGAAGAGATAGCGGAAGCCTACATGAACACTATCAATCTTGGGCAAAACTGCCTCGGCGTACAGACTGCGGCAAAACGCTATTTTGACAAGGACGTATCCGAACTGAACCTCTCTGAGTGCGCCGTCCTGGCAGGTATTACACAGAATCCTACGGATTATGATCCGGTGAATTTTCCGGAGGCTAATGCCAAGAGACGGGACATAGTACTGAAAAACATGCTGGATCAGGGCTATATCAGCAAGGAAGAATATGACGAGGCCAAAGCTGATCCTGTATACGACAGAATCAAAGCAACTTCACAGGATGCTACCGATAACACCCCATATTCCTATTTTGTTGATGAACTTACACAGCAGATTATCCACGATCTCAGGGAACGCAAGGGCTATACTGAAACGCAGGCATATAACTTGCTTTACAGCGGCGGCCTGACAATCACAGCAACCCAGGATCTTGCAATCCAGAATATCTGTGACGAAGAGGTTGCCAATCCGAACAATTATCCATACACCGTTGAATATGGACTTGAATATGCACTGACTGTTACACATCCTGATGGGAACTCAGATAACTACAGCAAGGAGATGCTTGGGGAGTATATCCGCAGCGCATGGGGAAGAGAATTCCCGCTTGTATTCTCCTCTCCTGATGAAGCTGAACAGGCAATTGCGGAATATAAAGGCACTCTTGGCATTACAGAAGAAGATACCATAATTGAAAATAAGGATATCACCCCGCAGCCTCAGACCTCCGTAGTCCTGATGGATCAATATACAGGTAAGGTAAAGGCGATTGTGGGCGGCCGTGGTGAAAAGACAACGAGTCTTTCCCTTAACCGTGCAACCGATTCGACAAGGCAGCCAGGTTCCTGTTTCAAAATATTATCAACCTATGCACCTGCCATGGACTCCGGCGGTTATACACTTGCAACTACAATTGTAGATGAGCCTTACAGCTATGCGAGTGGTAAGCCTGTGAACAACTGGGATCACCACTATATCGGCAGCACGCGTGTGCGTTATGCAATTGAGCATTCCATGAACGTCTGCGCGGTCAAGACACTGACAGCCATCGGCCCGCAGACAGGTTATGACTATCTGCTGAACTTTGGATTTACCACTCTGGTGAATAACGACGATGACAATTATCCAGGATTCACCGATGTGGCACAGGCCACGGCGCTCGGAGGAATCACACGCGGTATCTACAACCTGGAAATGACCGCGGCATACGCAGCAATTGCAAACAACGGTATCTACACAGAGCCGATCCTCTACACAAAGGTTCTGGACAAGGACGGAAATGTGCTGCTGGACAACACCAAACCTGCGACTCACCAGGTCATTAAAGACTCGACTGCAGCGCTTCTTACAAGTGCAATGCAGGATGTTATCACCCGTGGTACAGGTACTGCCGCAAGATTATACAGCATGCCTGCAGCCGGCAAAACAGGTACAACTGAAAACAGTACTGACCTCTGGCTCTCCGCATATACGCCATATTACACATGTTCCGTCTGGGGCGGCTACGACTCTAATAAGCCGATGAGCAATATGGATCAGGCATGGCATGAGGTTATGTGGAAGAACATCATGGAACGCGTTCATGAAGGCCTGGAGTATAAAGATTTCACTATGCCTTCCACCGTTGAACAGAAGACAATCTGTACGCAGACCGGGTTACTGGCTACTGCAACCTGTCCTCCTCTGACCGAATATTTTGCAAAGGGAACCGCTCCGTCACAGAGTTGTTCCGGGCACTATGTACCGAAAGAGGAAAAAGAAGACGATGAGAAAGATAAGGATAAAGATAAAGACAATGATAAAAAAGAGGAAAATCCCGAGAATCCGGATGAAAACGGAGGAAGTGTCACACCGCCGGAAGGCGGCGGCAATGAAGGCGGTGGAAATGAAGGCGGCGGCAATGAAGGCGGCGGTAATGAAGGCGGTGGAGCCGAAACGCCGGATGCCGGAGGCGGAGAAGAACCTCCTGCCGAATAATTCCTTCGCAGCAGAACTCTGATAGATCCGTCTTTTACGGCGTAACAGCCGGGAATAAAATGAAAGCCAGCATGCTGAACATGTTGGCTTTCATTTTATTCCCGGCTGTTGCACCGCCATACTACATTTCAATCGTCCTGCCGCGTTTCCATACCGCAGGCCCTCTGCCATATTCCACTAAGCCAGCTCCCCCAGCACCAGCTTAGCAGCTCCGCAGATCCCCGCGTCATTCCCCAAAGTGGCGAGTACAAACTTTACATCCTTATTTGCAAAAAAGGCCCGTTCAAGGTATGGCTTCTCAATGTAAGGAATCAGCATATCTCCTGCCTTGGACACGCCGCCCCCGATTACAAAGACTGCTGGATCTGCCACCGCTGCCAGATTTGCAAGGGCATGGCCAAGATACCGGCCAAATTCCTCCGCAATTTCCTTCGCCACAACATCCTCAGCCTTAACCGCATCAAATACGTCCTTTGCGGAGACGCATTCCAGATTTAGCATTGTATTTCTCGTTTCTTCTGCCAGCTTCTTTTTCGCCAGCCTAACGATTCCTGTCGCCGAAGCATATTGCTCCAGGCAGCCGTGGTTTCCACAGCCACAAGTATCTGTCTCCTCATAATTCACACAGATATGGCCGATTTCACCGCCCGCTCCATGAGCACCGGTCAGCACTCGTCCGCCAATGATTACTCCGCCTCCGACGCCTGTCCCGAGCGTAACCATTACCATATTCTTCTGGCCAGCTCCGCCGCCTTTCCACATCTCTCCAAGGGCGGCTACATTGGCATCATTCCCGATCTGTGCGTACAGCCCCGTGAGCTCTTCCAGCTCTTTCCTGACATTTTTATAATTCCATCCCAGGTTCGCGGTACCGTCTACAATTCCCTCTTCTGTTACAGGGGCCGGCACGCCGACTCCCACTCCCACGATATCATCCTTCTTCAGTCCCTTTTCCTCAATCTTTTCCAGGATCGATGCGGAAATATCCGGAAGAATGGCTTTTCCTTCCTCTTCTGTGCGCGTCACAATCTCCCATTTATCTAGGATCTTTCCCGTCTCCTCGAATAATCCCATCTTAACGGTAGTTCCCCCAACATCTATGCCAAAACAATACTTCATGTTAACTCTCCTGTCTGATTTATATTCCCTATGCTGACTATCTGTTTTTTGTCAGGTTTTCCTGGACACGTTTGTATAATTCCTGGGCCGCATTATATCCCATCTGTTTCTGTCTGTGGTTAACCGCTGCGGATTCCACGATGATTGCAAGATTACGTCCCGGACGGATCGGAATGCTGTGGCAAACAACACGGTTACCAAGAAATTCCGTATAGTTCTCTTCCAGCCCAAGTCTGTCATACTCCTTGTCCCTGTTCCAGTCTTCCAGAGTAATGACCAGGTCGATATTCTGGGTTTCCCTGACACTCTGTACGCCGAACATCGACTTCACATCCACAATACCAATGCCTCGAAGCTCTATAAAATGCCTTGTAATATCGGGAGCAGCTCCGACAAGCGTATCGTCGCTGACTTTCCTGATCTCCACTACATCGTCCGTCACCAGGCGGTGGCCCCGCTTAATCAATTCGAGCGCAGCCTCACTCTTGCCGATTCCGCTCTCCCCCATAATTAAAACACCCACACCATATACATCAACAAGCACGCCATGAATCGATATGCAAGGCGCCAGTTTTACATTCATCCATCTGATAATTTCCCCCATAAATGAAGACGTAGATTTTGAAGTTACAAATACAGGAACATCATGCTCCACTGCTTTTTTAAGCAGTATCTCCTCTGGTTCCATGTCTCTGCTGAAAATAATACACGGCACTTTATGGCTGAGGAATTCATCATATATCTGAAGCTTTCTCTCCTCCTCCAATGTCTGCAGATATGTGTACTCTACGTATCCGATCATCTGTACCCTGTCACAGTCAAAATGATCAAAGAATCCGGTAAGCTGCAGCGCCGGCCTGTTGATATCCGGAACATTCACCTCCCGCCCTAAAAGCTCAACCTCGGGGGTCAGATTCTTTAAATTCATTTTCTCGACAATTTCCTGTAGCTTTACACCATGTCCCATAGCTATCTCCTTTTCTCTTATTTTCACTGCTCATCCAGACATCGCAAGGCTGCATAAAAAGCTTCATCCGGCGGCAGATTGATCCTCATGCGGTTATTATACCATAAACCATAGTTTCCTAAAAGCTCTATCAAAATGCATTTAATTCCGCGGTTCTGATTCGTTACTGTTCTGACAAGCCTGAACTGTTACGATTCGTTACTATGCACGGCCCCGTGAATAGTTACTTGAATTCCTCTTCCTGCTCTTTTGTGTGATGAAAAAAAGTATATACCGCCTGCGCCGATTTTTCGTTCATGGAGGGGACTTTGGCAAGCTCCTCCACTGATGCGGCCCTGATCGCATCCAGACTCATATAATGACGCATGAGGGCCTTTCTTCTGGCCGGCCCGATGCCGTCAATATCATCCAGTATCGAATGTACCTGGCCCTTGCCGCGGAGCTGCCTGTGATATTCAATCGCAAAACGGTGGGCCTCATCCTGGATCCGGGTAACCAGCCGGAACGCCTCAGAGGACTTATCAATCGGAATCTCCTCGTTATGATAATATAATCCCCTTGTTCTGTGGTAATCATCCTTCACCATCCCGCATACCGGAATATTCAGGCGGAGATCTTCGAGTACCTGCAGGGCTACATTTACCTGTCCCTTACCTCCGTCCATAAGGATCAGGTCCGGAAATGCAGTAAAGCCGCCCAATTCCCGGCTCTCCTCCCGCTCCTTTAGTCCATGCGTAAATCTTCTGGTCAGTACCTCTCTCATACTGCCATAGTCATCGGCGCCCTGGATCCCCTTTATCTTAAACTTCCGGTAATCATTTCGTTTGGGTTTTCCGCGCTCATATACCACCATGGAGCCGACTGACTCAAATCCATTTGTGTTAGAGATGTCAAAGGCCTCCATACGGCTGATGTCTTCAAGCTCCAGAAGACGGGCAATCTCCTTGACCGCACCGATTGTCCTGCCCTCCTCCCGCTTCAGCCGCTCTTTGTCTTTACTCAGAACCAGACTGGCATTGTTTGCCGCCAGTTCGACCAGTTTTTCCTTCGTCCCCTTTTTGGGCACCCGGATCGTTACTTTTCCTCCGCGCTTCGCACTCAGCCATTCCTCCAGCAGGTGCATATCCTCCAGCTCGGCAGGAAGCATCAGTTCTCCCGGAATAAACGGAGTGCCTGCATAATACAGCTTGATAAAACTGTCCAGAATCTCACTGTCCTGTTCGTCTTTTGCAATACGGAGATAGAAATGATCCCGCCCGATCAGCCTTCCTCCCCGGATAAAAAACACCTGTACAACAGCGTCTTCCTCCTCGGATGCCACCGCAAGAATATCACGGTCTTCTCCGCTGCTATCCGTGATTTTCTGTTTCTGAGATACCTTTTTCACACTGTTCAGCAGCTCCCTGTACTCAATCGCCTTCTCGAATTCCAGAGCCTCCGAGGCCGCCTTCATCTTCTCTTCCAGGTCGTTCAGTATACTGTCGAAATTCCCGTTCAAAAACCGTATGATCTCCTGGATGGATTTCCCATATTCCTCCCGGGAAATATATCCCTGGCAAGGCGCATCGCACTGCTTGATATGATAGTTCAGGCAGGGCCGCTCTTTTCCAATATCCTTGGGCAGATTTCTGTTGCAGCTCCTCACATGATAAAGCTTATGAATCAGGTCTATGGTGTCCCGGACCGCCAGACCGCTGGTATAAGGCCCAAAATACTTTGCCTTATCCTTCAGCATCTTTCTCGCCAGCATCACCCTGGGAAACGGCTCGTTGGTCGTCACCTTGATAAAAGGATAGGTCTTGTCATCCATCAGCATCGTATTATACTTGGGCCGGTGCTCTTTGATCAGGTTGCATTCCAGAACAAGCGCTTCTAACTCAGAATCCGTCACGATATACTCAAACCGCCGGATATGAGTGACCATCTGCTCAATCTTAACCCCCTTATTCCTGCTGCTCTGAAAATACTGGCGCACCCTGTTCTTCAGGCTGATCGCCTTTCCCACATATATGATATTGTCTTTTTCATCATGCATAATATAAACTCCCGGGCTCGCCGGGAGCTTTTTCAGTTCTTCCTGTATGTCAAAATTATAATTATCCATGCCATTTATTATAAGGCCTAATGAGGGATTTGTGAAGGGAAAATATAGGAAGAGAAATAGATTTTCAGAATCAAAATAAGAGTAGGCAAGCCCACTTAGATGCTACCGCGATACCGCTTCGAGGCTATCTGCCTTAACGCTGCGTGTGCATCCCCCCGGAGGGCTTTCAGTAATAGGAAAGTACTGAGCACTTTTCTATTATAGAAAAAGCTACCCTCTTGGCAGAGAGGATAGCTTATATAACTGCAAAGAACAGTTATCGGCAATCACTGAACGGCAATCCACTGATTAAGCCTAGATAAATTATACATGCCGGCAAAACTTTTTTCAAGTATCCATTCTAACTTTCCTTATCCGCCGGATTCCTTATAGTAACGGTTCAGGCCGTCCTAAACGGTTACTGCGCGTCCGCCTCTCCCTCAACTGGTTTCATAGCGATACGCACTTCTTTTTTTATTTCCTCACCCTGTTCCGGCTCCTCAATTCCCTTAACTTCACGGAATATCCTCATGAACTCTTTTCCCGTAATTGTTTCTTTTTCGATCAGGAATGCGGAGATGCGGTCCAGTGCTTCTCTGTTCTCGCCCAGCAGACGTTTTGCTTCATCGTAAGCATACTTTAGCATGCTCATTACTTCGCCGTCTATCTCAGCAGCCGTAGCTTCCCCGCAGTTCATAACCGGACGTCCGTCCAGATAGCGGTTCTGGATTGATTCCAGTCCGATCAGCCCGAACTTGTCGGACATACCGTACTGTGTGATCATCGCCCTGGCGATCTTTGTCGCCTGTTCAATATCGTTGGAAGCCCCTGTTGTTACCGTGTCAAACACAAGCTCTTCTGCCGCACGTCCTGCCAGCGCACCAACCAGCATGGCCTCCAGTTCTTTTTTGGTATTGAGGAACTTTTCCTCCTCCGGTGTCTGCATTACATATCCCAGAGCGCCCATCGTTCTGGGCACGATCGTAATCTTCTGCACCGGCTCCGCATCTTTCTGCAGGGCGCTCACCAGCGCGTGGCCTACTTCGTGGTAGGATACGATCTTTCTCTCCTCTTCACTCATAATGCGGTCTTTTTTCTCTTTACCAACCAGCACCACTTCTACAGCCTCGAACAAATCCTTCTGGCTGACCACATGCCGACCATTCTTAACGGCATTAATTGCAGCTTCATTAATCATATTGGCCAGATCGGAACCGACCGCGCCTGAGGTTGCCAGCGCAATGGCCTCCAGATCTACAGTCTCATCCATCTTAACATCCTTGGAATGTACCTTCAGGACATCCACACGCCCCTTCAGGTCAGGCTTATCGACAATGATACGGCGGTCAAAACGGCCCGGACGCAGCAGCGCCGGATCCAGTACCTCCGGACGGTTCGTTGCCGCCAGAAGCAGAAGGCCCTTGTTGGTATCAAAACCATCCATCTCCGCCAAAAGCTGGTTCAGTGTCTGCTCACGCTCATCGTTGCCGCCCATGGCCGTATCACGTGTCTTGCCAATTGCATCAATCTCATCGATAAATACGATACACGGCGCCATCTGCTGTGCCTGCTTGAACAAATCCCTCACTCTGGATGCGCCGACACCGACGTACATCTCCACGAATGCAGAACCTGACAGTGAGAAAAACGGTACCTTTGCCTCGCCTGCCACAGCCTTCGCAAGCAGTGTTTTTCCAGTACCGGGAGGGCCAACTAGCAAAGCGCCCTTCGGCAGTTTCGCACCGATACCCGTATATTTGCCCGGATTATGCAGAAAGTCTACCACCTCCTGCAGAGATTCCTTCGCTTCATCCTGGCCCGCAACATCCTGAAAAGTGACTCCGGTCTCCTTTTCCACGTATACTTTGGCGTTGCTCTTGCCGATTCCCATCATTCCGCCGCCCTTTGACATGCGTTTCATCAGGAAATTAAACAGGATCACGATCATGATGATCGGGAGCACAACGGTGATAAATATCTCAAATATCATAGAAGAGGCTGTGTCGGGCATCTGCTGCTCAAAATGAACCCCCGCTTTATGAAGCCGGTCCACCAGCTTTTCATCCGCTGTCCGGACAACATAATAGTCCGGAGCCCGCTCCTCTTCTCCGCTTTTTTGCTCAAGCTGATTAATCAGATCCGACGCGTCCTTCGGTGTGTCACCGTCCGCAGCCTTTTTATCCGATTTCTCCTCTTTTCTTGCCTCATCTGTTAAAGTAACGTATAACTTCGATGAATCAATCGTTACTTTCTCAATTTCTCCGTCATCTACCTTTGTAAGGAATTCATCGTAACTCAGCTCCGCAGGATTCTTGTCCTGCATCATTGAATACAATCCCATCACAATAAAAACAGTCAGCAGTGTGGTTACGAGGATCACTCCCCACCCCTGCTTGTTGTTCTTAGGATTATTATTATTCTTGTTATTCTGATTGTCCATTCTATGCCTCCTAAAATCCACTATCCCCATTATAAGTACAGGTTCCATATAAATCAATAAAAAGATTATGAAAATATTGTAAACACAGGGCATTTTATAGTATACTGAGAACGAAATATGTCATGAAAAGGAATGTGAAAATGAAAATAGGATTCGATAATGAAAAGTACTTATCTATGCAGTCAGAACATATCCGTGAGAGGATTAACCAGTTCGACAACAAGCTCTACCTTGAATTTGGGGGGAAATTATTTGATGATTACCATGCTGCCAGAGTGCTGCCGGGCTTTGCTCCTGACAGTAAACTGCGCCTTCTGAAGCAGCTCAGCGACCAGGCTGAGATCGTCATCGTGATCAGCGCACGCGATATTGAGAAAAATAAGGTCCGCGGAGATCTGGGCATTACCTACGATTCCGACGTTCTCCGGCTGATGGATTCTTTCCGGGAAAACGGCCTGTATGTAGGAAGCGTTGTCATCACACAATATTCCGGACAGGAAAGCGCCGTCCTCTTCAAAAACCGCCTCGAAAATTTGGATATCCCTGTATACATGCATTACTGCATCAACGGTTATCCTTCTAATATCCCTCTGATTATCAGCGATGACGGATACGGCAAAAACGATTATATTGTAACGTCCCGTCCCCTCGTGATTGTCACCGCTCCGGGCCCAGGAAGCGGGAAAATGGCGACCTGCCTGTCACAATTATATCATGAGCATAAACGTGGAATTCATGCAGGCTACGCCAAATTTGAAACATTTCCCATTTGGAATCTTCCTCTGAAACATCCGGTTAATCTTGCATATGAGGCCGCTACCGCAGATCTGAACGATATCAATATGATTGATCCCTTCCATTTGGAAGCTTATGGAGTAACTACCGTGAATTATAACCGGGATGTTGAAATTTACCCTGTTTTAAACACAATTTTTGAAAAAATTTACGGAAAAAGTCCTTATAAGTCTCCAACCGACATGGGTGTAAACATGGCCGGCAAATGTATCTGCGACGATGAAGTCTGCCGTGAGGCATCCCGGCAGGAGATTGTCCGGAGATATTTTGCATCACTGAATTCTTTATTGATGGGGACAACTTCAGAGGAGGAGGCTCAGAAAATCGAACTCCTCATGAACCAGGCGAATGTCTCCGTCCAGGACCGCAAAGTGGTTGCAAAGGCTCTGGAACGCTCCAGGGAGACGAACGGGCCTGCGGCGGCTATGGAGCTGGATGACGGGCGCATGATCACCGGCAAGACCACTAATCTGCTGGGCGCCTCTGCGGCGCTCCTGTTAAATGTCTTAAAGGAACTCGCGGGAATTGACCACGAACTGCATGTTATTTCTCCCGAATCCATCGAGCCGATCCAGAAGCTCAAGGTGGATTATTTGAAAAGCAAGAATCCGCGTCTGCATACGGATGAGGTTCTGATCGCCCTTTCCGCCAGTGCCGCCAACAGTAATATGGCCCGAAGAGCGCTGGAACAGCTGCCGAAACTGGAAGGCTGTCAGGCACACACCTCGGTCATGCTGTCCGATGTGGATATCAAAACCTTCAAAAAGCTGGGCGTACAGCTCACCTGCCAGGCTGTTTACGAGACAGATCATATTTACCATTAATGAATCCGCCGTTCAGGCAAATCTGAACGGCGGATTCAATTCTTCCAGAGTTTTTATGTACTTGAAAAAAAACTGTATTTTTTGTAGAAATTGGTGTATACTCTTTAAGTATTTTTTAGGCACAGATTTCATACAAGGAGGATTATATGGCAGTAAAATATGTATTTGTTACAGGTGGAGTTGTTTCTGGACTTGGAAAAGGAATTACTGCTGCGTCACTTGGCCGCCTGCTGAAGGCCCGCGGATATACTGTTACGATGCAGAAGTTTGACCCTTATATCAATATTGACCCCGGAACAATGAACCCGGTACAGCACGGTGAAGTATTCGTAACGGATGACGGCGCTGAGACAGACCTGGATTTGGGACATTATGAACGCTTTATTGACGAAAGCCTGACGAAAAATTCCAATGTAACAACAGGAAAGATTTACTGGTCTGTCTTACAGAAAGAACGCCGTGGTGATTTTGGCGGTGGAACGGTACAGGTTATTCCTCACATCACCAACGAGATCAAAAGCAGATTTTACCGCAATCCTGCTGCCAAAAGCACTGAGATCGCCATTATAGAAGTCGGCGGAACCGTCGGCGATATCGAAAGTCAGCCCTTTCTGGAATCCATTCGGCAGTTCCAGCACGAAAAAGGCCGTGATAACGTAATTCTGATCCATGTAACCCTGATTCCCTACCTAAAAGCCTCACAGGAGATGAAAACAAAGCCGACCCAGGCAAGTGTGAAAGAGCTCCAGGGAATGGGCATACAGCCGGATATCATTGTCTGCCGCTCCGAGTATCCTCTGGACGCCGGCATGAAGGACAAGATCTCTTTATTCTGCAATATTCCTGCAAATCATGTACTCCAGAACCTTGATGTTGAATATTTATACGAAGCCCCCCTCGCCATGGAACGGGAAAATCTGGCCCAGGTTGCATGTGAATGCCTGCATCTCGACTGTCCGGAACCAGATCTGAAAGATTGGACCGAGATGGTGGATAACCTCCGCAATCCGACCCAGGAGGTTCACATTGCCCTTGTGGGAAAATATATCCAGCTCCATGACGCCTACATCAGCGTTGTCGAGGCGCTGAAGCACGGCGGAATCTACAGCCATACGACGGTTAACATCAAATGGGTGGACTCCGAGACAGTCACTGCGGACAATGCCGCAGAGGTGTTCGGCGATGTCAGCGGTATCATTGTCCCCGGCGGTTTTGGCGACAGAGGCATAGAAGGAATGATTGAGGCAATCCGGTATGCCCGTACCAACCGCATCCCCTTCCTGGGCCTCTGCCTGGGGATGCAGCTTTCCATCGTGGAATTTGCAAGAGATGTTCTCGGATACAACGATGCACACAGCATGGAACTGCAGCCTGACACTACCCACCCCGTCATCCATATCATGCCGGATCAGATCGGCATCGAAGATATAGGCGGGACTCTGCGCCTTGGCTCATACCCCTGCGTTCTCAAAAAGGATTCCCTTGCATACCGTTTATATGGAAAAGAAGAAATCCAGGAGCGCCACCGCCACCGCTATGAGGTAAACAACGACTACCGTGAGGCGCTGGAAGAACACGGCATGATACTCTCCGGACTTTCACCGGACGGCAGGATTGTAGAAATGCTCGAAATTCCGGATCATCCCTGGTTCATTGCAACACAGGCGCATCCGGAACTAAAATCAAGGCCGAATAGGCCGCATCCGCTCTTCAAGGGGTTTGTGGAGGCGGCTCATTTGAGGAGTGGGGTGCAGGGGGAGTAAAGCGTACGCCTGCACGGTACGGGGTTTTTAATACGCTGTACCTTTCAGCGGGAGCCGGGCTCACCTTTTTTACGGCGCTCAGCTCTTTTCTTCTCGATATACGCAATTATCCTGGCGGCTGCCCATGCCGCGAATGCTCCTATGAGCAGCCCGGCTATTACGTCGCTGGGGTAATGGACTCCTACGTAGAGACGTGAAAAGGCGATCAGGGCCGCCAGTATTACGGAGGCTGTTCCCCAGAATCTGGGCAGCATACGGTAATAGACAAGCGCCGCGGCGAAGGATGCACATGTGTGGCCGGATGGGAATGAATAATCATGCTGCTTTCCTATTAAGAGTGTCAGTCCCTCCACGACTTCGTATGGGCGGATTCTGGCTACCAGGTTTTTCAGTGTTACGTTTGTGATCAGCGCTCCGATGGCTATGGCTGCTATAGCGGTAATCCCTGCTTTTCTCGTCTTTTGAGGGATCAGCAGCAGGAGGGAGACTGCAAGCCAGAACCAGCCGGAGTCTCCGAGTGACGTGATAAACTTCCAGAAGGAATCCATCCAGTCATGCCGGATATATTCCTGTATCGCGAGTAAGATATTTCCGTCTAGCTGTAAAAGAAAATCCATAAATGCTCCCTTCGAGTTGATTTTATGTATCATAATAATTTAAAAGTATATCATACGCAGGAAGGGCTGTCTATGGCAGTTCTTTCATCTCCCTATCGTTCAGAGGATTGACATGGACCATACAGTGCTTGACTTCCGGGAACTCCATTTCAATCCTTGAATGGACGCTTTCGGCTATTTTATGCGCTTCATTTAATGTCAGATTCCCATCCGCAGCAATTTCTATATCCACATAGGCCTTCGCTCCAAACATTCTGGTTCTCATTTCATCGATCTTTGCTACTCCCGGATTTTCCAGGACCGACTGTCTCATATCCTGGATTGTCCTGTCATCACAGGATTTATCCACCATCTTGTTCATAGCATCATGGAAGATATCCCAGGAGGCCTTCCCAATAAATATACAGATAATAACACTTGCCAGCGGATCCAGAACCGGAAAGCCCAGGCGCGCACCCAGTATCCCCGCAAAGGCTCCGATCGAGGAGAGAGAATCCGAACGATGGTGCCATGCATCCGCCATCAGCGCACCGGAATTAATTTTCTTTGCTGCAGCCCTTGTATACCAGTACATCCATTCCTTCACAACAATTGATATGACAGCCGCTGCAAGCGCCAGTCTTCCAGGGGCTGCTGCCGATTCCATCCCGCCCCCCGCAATCTTTTCTATCCCGCTTACTCCGATTCCAAGCCCCGTCGCAAACAGAACCACAGCCAGGAGAATCGAAGCCACGCATTCCATCCTGTCATGCCCGTAGGGATGCTCCTTGTCGGACTTTTTGCCGGATATAGTCACCCCAATCATAACAATCACCGTGCTGAAGACATCCGATGCCGAATGAATCGCATCGGACACCATTGCCCCCGAACCAGCCAGCAGGCCAGCCAGCAGCTTAAAAACAGATAAAATGACATTTACCACAATGCTTACAATTGAGACGCGCATAGCGATCTTATTTGGTTCATTCATACTTAGCCTCCCAAGGGGTCTGACCCCTTTGCGTTCCATTTTCAGAATATTCACAAAAAAGACACCTGCGGAACAAGAAAACTAAAACTGTCCCGCAGATGTCTATTATCTGCTGCCGCCATCCGGCGGCCCGGTCATGTGATACATAACCTGCTCAGTTTGTACTGTAGTTATAATATGCAGTGCAAAGAGTTTCTATTTATAATATGCGGTCGTACTCTATTTGTCAATATTTTTATGAAAATTATTGCCATGAACTAATAAGAGGAGGCTGTTACGGAAAACAGGTTTCGGTAACAGCCTCCTCTTTATGAGGGGGTCGATTTTAGTCGCACTACATATTTGCCTTCATTTTGTATTTTCTTTCTTTTTTGAAGATGTCTTTGTCTCTGCAATCTTCTTTCCTGCGTGTCTCCGCCTGCCTGTAATGAATGATTTCTTCGTCTCTGTGTACGCTCCCCAGTTCTTCTCCGATCCGCATCCTGCGGAAGTCTTTTTTATGGTTTACTCCTCCGCAGAAATCTTCGAAAGCGTATACCATTCTGTTCCAGATGCTCAGATTGGAAATTTTCTCTACGGAAAGCTTCCTGACAGAGCGGAGCCAGTATTCTGCAAGTATCCAGCAGACGATCACCAACGCTGCTGCGGAGATGAATAAGATCATAAATTTTTCTAACATAGCTTCCACTCACTTCTGCCTTTTCTGTTATCTTTATATTATCCCTTATTTTTTAATTAGTCAATATATTTGTATTTATTTATTATTTTTTCTGTCTTTTAATGTTTTCTCATTCAATTTATCCGTCTACCGTCTCATTTTTTAACAGCCAAACTATGTTGTACTGCGATTTAGCCGCTATTCTTCTTTGCTCTTTATATAAGCCTCTGCTGCCGGATCCTTCATCTCATATTGCCGGTACCACTCTTTATTGGCATCATTTCTCAGTACATCTGAACGGTTCTGGGAAAGAAATCTGACCAGGGGATAGACATCGACCCATATCTCGTTGTTCCCCTCCCGCTGAGATTCATCAAAGATCAGTTGAAGGCCAAAGTGCAGATGATACGTGTCAATATTATTTACATTCTCCGTCGTGCTGTACCCGGTTCTTCCCATGTAGCCGATCACATCACCTGCCTGGACAATATCCCCCTCCTTCAGATTTTCCGCAAACGGGATATTCTGACGGAGGTGTGCGTAATAATAGTACCTCTTGCCGTCAAAGCTGTTGATACCGATCCGCCATCCGCCATACTGGTTCCAGCCCATGACGGTAATATATCCCGACTCCACGGCAATCACGGGTGTACCCACCTGCCCCATCATATCGTGCCCCAGATGGTTTCTCCGGTAACCATAGCTTCTGGACACCCCGAAGTCATCGTAATCCGAATAGGGAAATGTCTTTGCAATCGGACAGTATGCTTTCAGCCCGTAATACTTTTTCCAGACCTTTTTATCTGCCCCTTCCCCGTCCGGCCGTTCAATCTCATATTCGCCTACCATTCCATCCAGGACAGCGCCGTATGCTTCCCGGTAATACCCGTAATACTGCATGTCTGCAGTCAGTTCTTCCATGGTCACCTCGCCCGACAACAGCTTTTCGGCAGCTTCTGTCATATCACGCTCCGAATAACGTGTAAAATCCCCGCCGTATTTCGCGCCCAAATACGCCAAAAGCTCCACCCAGTTCAGATGGACGTCCTCCTCATAGGTTTCCACATCATATGTATAGGCCCTGTTCAATGCTTCATAAGTCACATTGAATTCCACCCACTTAATAAAGTCTTTTTTCTCCTCTCTCTGTACCTCATTCTCCCAATAACCGGTTTCTGTTCCGCTTTGTGCATTGACAGAAACACTGTCCGAAATACCTCCTCTGCTTATCTTCCGCCCATTCTCTCCGTCTGCATCCCCGGCCTGCCAGATAGAAAGAACCAGAAACAGCAGCAGAACTTCTACAGTAATCCCAAACGGGGAAATCAATCGTTTACGCATAAATTTGGACGCCTTCCAGGATAAACTCTTAATAGTTTATGCGCCATGAACGCTACAAATACTTCTGAATATACTGAATACAAACAACAATTATGATGTCAGGAGCAGATTATGCATCTAATCTCATCACTTCTATTCGCAATTTCTGCAAATATAGACAGCTTCATTGTCGGTATGTCCTATGGAATCAAAAAATCCAATATCGACCTCTTAAAGAGCACTGTCATCAGCCTCGTGACACTGACAGGCACCGTGATTGCCATACTGATGGGCACACAAATCTCACAGTTTCTGCCGGCCTCTTCCACACAGGCCATAGGATGTGCTCTTCTGATCGGCCTCGGCCTTTACTATATCATAAAATCTTTTTTCAGCTACATCCGGGAAAAAATCAAAAAGGCTGAAGTAAAGTCGAACGAATGCGGTTCCGGAACCCAAAACAATGTACCTGCAAAGGCCTCCCTGCTTACCATGAAAGAGGGGCTCTTCCTTGGCCTTGCCTTATCCATCAATAACTTCGGCATGGGCATCGGAGCCAGCATAACGGGACTGAAACTGCTTCCCACCGCAGTCATGTCCCTGGTCGTGTCCGTCATCTTTCTGTATGCAGGCAACCTGATCGGAAAAACAAAAGTCCCACACATATCCGACCAGTCCGCCGACTTTATCTCCGGCCTGATTCTGGCTGCTCTGGGAATATACGAACTCCTGGCCTGAATCACTGAGACATGCCAAAAGCCCGGAGTAATAGAAAAAAGGAAACCCACAGCACACAGTATCCTACATGCTTTGGGTTTCCTTTTACACTCTGTCATTGACTGTCTCAGACCCCGGCTCACGCAGAATCCCACATTCCACAGGCCCTCTCTAAAACGCCCCCGTACCAACACTCTCCCTCCCCTGCTTCATCCTTCTGTCCACCTGAGCGTAGAAGTCTTCATTCTCCCGATACTCTATCATATAGAAGCTCGTCAATATATACATACTGATTTCTTTTCTCCTCGTCTCGTTCTCCGGCTTCTGAAGCATATACTGCGTATCCTTCAGAAAATAATGCCAGTCCGCAATGAATTTCTGGTTTTTCTCAAGTTCAGGAGTATCAATCCATTTTTTAACCTTTATTTTTGCGCGGTTTTCCTTCAGACACTCATGGATCTGCAAAAAATACCGGAAGCTTCTGTCTTCATAATATCTTCCCAACGGAAAAATCCTGCATATCCCCGGTCTTGCATCGTGGATACTGCACCTTCCCCGGCTGTTCAGAAAAACACAGCTTTCTCCCTCTCCGTCCATCTTTAAGTTCGGCAAAATCAGTCCGTCTGCTACATTCAGCTCTATTTTATCTCTCAGCAGCTCCTCAAACTTCACACCCAGAGCAGTCGTCATGCGGTATACATCCAGAGGATCCAGGACGATGGTCTTCCCCATCCCCCGGCAGCACGATGCAGGGCAACCCTCACAGCCCCCGCAGTCGGCACGCACCATATCATTCGGCCCGTAAAGCCTCCCGTCCGAGATTTCTTCAAGTCTGACATATCTTTCCATATCCGCATCTCCTTATCCTATACAAATATCCTGCTCATCAAACAGAGCTGCCACTGCACTCTCATACGCTGCCAGCTTTTCTGACTTTTTAATCTTCTTCGCGTACTTCTCGCAATTGGAAAATACAGAGGCCATATAAAACCAAAGTTCTTTCATCTTAAATAAAATTGTCTTCTCCCCATACAGAATTTCTTGATAATCCCGGTATATCTGGTCATGGAAAGCAAGCAGCGTCTCCTTATCCATCGGGCCGCTTCCGCGAATGGAATTTACCAGCCCCGGATTGGAAAGAATGCCGCGTCCCAGCATAACACATCCTGTTTCCGGAAATGCTTCTGTAAACCTCTTAAAATCCTGCACGGTAAAAATATCTCCATTATAACACACAGGGCACTCACATCTGTCCAGCGTCTCGCCGAAAACCTGCCAGTTGGGTGTGTTCTTATACATATCCGACTGCAGCCTTGGATGGATGATCAGTTCCTTCACCGGATAGTGATTATAAATATCCAGAATTTCCTTAAAATCACCGGAACTGTCCTTACCAATTCTTGTCTTGATCGATATTTCCATATCCGTGTATGCAAATATCTCTCCTAAAAACTGATCCAGTCTGTCCGGAAATGCCAGGAAACCGGAGCCCCGTCCCTTTGATACAACCGTCTTCGAAGGACACCCCAGGTTCAGATTCACCTCTTTGTAACCGTACTTTTTCAGCTTCCCGGCTGTTCTGATAAAATCTTCCGCCGAGTTCGTCAGGATCTGGGGAACCGCTTCCATTCCCTCATTGTGTTCCGGAAGGATATCATTCTTCTCCTTGGAACTTAGATGCCCGAATTGATTGGGACTGATAAAAGGGATAAAATATTTATCCATCTCTCCGAAATATTTATGATAGGCATTACGGTACACATACCCGGTAATCCCTTCCAAAGGCGCCAAATAAAATTTCATGTTCCTAATTTTCCTTTTCTCTTTTTAGTATAGCATCCTGTTTTCTCGTGGTAAATAAGACTTTCAGCTCTATTTTCCCCTCCGAAATAATCAGTCCCAGAAGTGTAAGCACGGCACCGGCTGCCGCCAGCTTGGTCAGCTGCTCATGCAGGATCAGCACAGATGTGACAATCGTTACCACCGGTACCACATAGATATATACACTCGTCCGCACGGCTCCCAGTACCTGGACGGCAAAATTCCATGTCACAAAGCAGACTGCCGATGCCCCCGCTCCCAGAAACAGAATATTCAGCAGGTTAACAGGCTCCAGAAACCTTGCGATTCCCAGGTGAAAGTCAAATGCAAAGGCGGCCGGGATCATAAAGAGAATCCCATACCCGAAGATGTGCCTGGTTGTCTGAATCATCGGATACCCATAGCTGCTGATTTTCTTCGTCAGCACGGAGTAGCAGGCCCACACAAAGGCAGCCGCCAGGGCCAGAAGATCCCCTGCCGGATTCAGCGCAAAATCCTGACCGCCGAAGCTGATCATACAGATTCCGCCAATCGCAACTCCAAATCCCAAAAAGAACGACAGCCGCAGCCTGCCTTCCTCCTTCATAAAAATATGGGTCAAAAAGGCCGTAAAAAAGGGAGCCGCCGAGATGATGACTCCTACATTCGATGCAAGTGTATAAGTCAATGCTATATTTTCAAGCAGAAAGTACAGGCAGATGCCACATAAACCTGCTCCGGCAAACAGCCATTCCTGTTTCTTTTCTTTCAGCCTGACCCAGCCTGGTTTAGCAGCCAGCAGAAGGAGATAGCCGATTACAAACCGTATCACCAGGATTTCCACAGGCTGAAAGTCCCTGAGCAGAACCTTTGTAGAAATAAACGTTGTCCCCCACACAACAATTGTGAATAACGCCGCTAAATGTCCGGCTCCATTTTTCTTTTGCATCATACATCCCCTCCTTCCTGCATTCCGCACCCTTGCCGCCATTGCATTTTCTTTTCCATAATGTCCTACCTCACTGTCTGTTTTTTGGATATCCTACTGTTAGTTATACTATACTTTCCGAACTTTTGCTTGTATTATATCTTCAATCCAGGAATTTCCAGAGACAGTGACAGCCATTTTTTATCTTCTGCTTCTGTCAGGCAGGCAGACAGCCTTCCGCCCATCGCCTCCGCCAGGTGCTTTGCTATGGGAAGGCCCAGCCCCGTACTCCCCTGCTTTCTCGCGCTGTCCCCTGTATAAAATCTTTCAAACAGGGAATCTGCGTCCTGTTGATTCTCCATATCCGTATCATTTATCATCAGCACATATACCTTGCCTGACTCTATAGTCAGACTTACAGAAAAAACGCTTAAAGCGTAACGTCCCGCATTTTGCAGCAGATTCTGAAAGATCCGCTCCAGCGCTTCCTCATTTCCCCTTACAAAAACCGGAGTATCTGGAATGTCCACACTGACATTCAGATTCTTTAACTTCAGTTCCTGATAGGAATCCAGGACCGTCTCCCGCAATATCCTGCCCAGATCCGTTTTCTTCAATTTCAGCTGGTAGTCCTCCGCCGCCAGCCTGGACAAATCGTAAAACTGAGCGGTCAGCTTTTTCAGTGCCAGGGCTTTCTTCTTAACCACTTCCAGGGACTCTCTGTCCTCAACGTCCAGAGAGTCCCTGTCAATCAGCTCCAGAAACCCGATGATAGCCGTCAGCGGCGTACGAAGGTCATGGCTGATATTTTCAATTTGATTCAATAATTCCCGCTCTTTTTTTCCATAGCGGATTTTTACTTTCCGGATTTCTGTCAGGTTCCGGTTAATTTCCGTCAGCAGCTGCTCCAGTTCTCTCTGGGGCACTGCCAGCTTTACCACCCTGTTCTCTTCCAGATCTGCGGTAATCTCACGCAGTTCCCCGGCAGCCTGCCGGACCGCGCGTTTCAGAAGCAAAAAGCGCATGCAGAAATACACCGCTGCAAGACACGCCCCTGCTAAAAAGATATAGACCATTACTGCATGCACCTCCCCGATCTAACTAATCTCCCTTTTGCGAAATGCCAAGATTCCTGCCGCATAGAATATCAATATCCCGATGGCGCCTGCTATCAGGCATTTGGCCGCTCCTTCCGGCGTATCCCACAGGCAGCGATAACCGGACATGTTAACGGAAACCTCATATTTCAGGTAATTCCAGGGCATCCATTCCGAAATTCTTTCAATGGATTCTATTTTCAGCCCCAGGAAAAAACAGACCACAGGCAGCCACCACATGATTCCCAGCCACCAGAGAACAACCGCTGTTTCTTTCTTAAAACAGCAGCACAGAGCCGATGCCAGAATAACCGAAGCAAATGCAGCCGGCAGATTCACGGCGGTGCCTGTCAGCAGCTGTCTGACCGGCATACTGCCTTCTGTATTCAAAAGCAGATATGCACTGCCGATATAAACGGCGAGTACCACAAGCATACTCAAAAAAGCTGCCGCTGCACACGCAATACATTTTCCGGTAAAAAATGCATTGCGGGAAATACCGTATGAAATTGCATTTTTCAGGGTACCGTTCTTATATTCGTCCGAAAACAAAAAGAGAACGATGATCAGGCCGGCCATAAGCAGCATCGGCATACTCCCCGTCATCATGTTCAGAGAAAATGTCACCGTTGCATATGGAAAATCCGGAGTCAGCCTGTCAAAGGCAAACAGAACCAGATTCATCAGCACAGTCAGGCCGGCCAGCGCGGCCGTTGCCGAGTAGATCTCTCTTCCGTGCAGAATCCTGTAAAATTCACTCTTCAAATAATTTAACATGACAGTCTCCCCCTCTCCTTTAATTCCATATAATATTCTTCCAGCGACTTTTGCTTCTGCTCCAGCCTCATAATACTGACCCCATGTCCGGATGCCAGACCGCTGTATGCTTCCACCGGAAGCTGCGGGTTCTGTATCCGTATCTGTAAGTCCGGCATTACTTTGTACTGCACGCCGTCCATCTCTTTCTCCAATAGTGCTGCGTAGCGTTCCGGATCACTTACTTTGATCTCCAGATAACCGGCGCAGTGTTCGTGCAGCTGCTCCGCCGTCAGTTCCCGCAGCAGCCAGCCCTGGCTTAGAAAGCCGTAAACGGTTGCAATTTGTTCCAGCTCCGAGAGTATATGACTGGATATGATGATTGTAATATTCTTTTCCTGATTCAGCCTTAACAGAAGATTTCTCATCTCTATGATACCGCTGGGATCCAGTCCGTTGATCGGCTCATCCAGGATCAATAGCTCCGGCTCTCCGAGCAGCGCGATGGCAAGCCCCAGTCTCTGTTTCATCCCCATGGACAGCGCGGCGCACTTTTTCTTTCTCTTGTCCCTGAGCCCCACTGCCTTCAGGGCATCCTCAGTCCGGTTCTTTCCCGGTATCCCCTTCTGAATCCGGTAATACTCCAGATTCTTTTCTACCGTAAGCTTTGGATAAAATCCCGGCGATTCTACGATCGCTCCGGTACGTTTCCTGTTCTGTTCCAGTTCCTTTTCGGAATAAGCCCCGAACAGTTTTAGTTCGCCGCCTGATGGATAGATCTGTCCGGTCAGCAGTTTTAAAAATGTAGTCTTGCCCGCCCCGTTGTCGCCGATCAGACCGTAAATATCTCCGCGTTTGACTGTAATATCAACGTCTCTGAGAGCCGTAACATCTTTGTATTTTTTCGTAACGCTTCTGGCTTCTATGACATGCTCTTTCATTCTTCTTAGTTCCTTTCTTATGTGATTGCCTCTTGACGTAAGTTATTGTAGCCCGGTGGTCTTTAATAAGTCCTCAAGAAAGTTTAAAGAAATCGTAAAGTTTATGCCATTTTAAAACCAATTCCCCAGACCGTCCGAATGTACTCATCCTCCGGATCGGCTGCTGCAATCTTTCTGCGCAGATTGCTGATATGGACGTTTACCGTGTTGTCCTCCCCATAATAACCGCCCTTCCATACCTGCTCATAAAGGTGCTCCCTCGAGTACACTTTTTCAGGGTCCTTAATCAAAAGATACAGAATATCATACTCATGCATGGTCAGGGGCAGCTCCTGTCCCCCGATCTCCGCTTTACGGGAGTCCGGATGGAGACGCAGTTTCTTATATCTGTATACCTCCGTATCCTTCTCCGTCTTCCCGGCTTCTATCTTATAACGCCTGAGGGCAGCGTATACTCTTGCCAGAACCTCCTCCGGTTCGAAGGGCTTGGTCAGATAATCGTCCGCGCCGCCTTTGAGGGCCGCTACTTTTGTCTCCAGGCCTGCCCGGGCAGAGAGCACCAGAATCGGCAGGTCCAGTTTTAGCTCCTCTCTTACGGATGTAATAAGCTCCTCTCCGCTCATCCCCGGCAGCATCAGATCGAGCAATATTAAATCAGGGGTCTCAAGTCCAAGCAGCAGTTTCGCTTCTGTTCCTGAAAATGCCTGGATCGTGTCATAACCGTCCTGCACCAGAATCCGTTGCAGTAAGCGGTTGATATCGGTGTCATCTTCCACAATTAAAATCTTGTGCCTGTCCATCTCTTCTCTCCTCCATACCGTCTTATTGTACACGAAAAAACTCTGGAAATAAAGAGGGGGATTTGGAATGGGAATCTGGGCTCATGGATGGGAGGGACGCCAGGCGGAGTGTAAGCCGCAGGCCTTCCTGCCTGTAAGGGTGGTTTAATATCCTGACCGCTTGGCGGAGAAGTTCTAATAGAGCCGGATGCCTCCGGCTCTATAAGAACTTCTAGTCGCCCGCTTTAAGGCGTTTTAAACCGCCCTTACAGGCAGGAAGGCCTGCGGCTTACACTCCGCCTGGCTGGTTCATCCGATCGGCAGGGAGGATTCTATTCGGGGTGGGATCCCTGGGCGGGTGCGGCGGATGGGGATTGGCTGGGCTGAACATCATAGAGGCTGGAGTTGTTACTTACGCATTTAAGTAGCGTGTGATTGAAAATTGACTGGCGTAAGGTATTATCCTGATTTGCTGTATCTGTTATTTTTTGCCCTGGTAGGTTCGGTATTTTTGGTAGGCCAGGATCAGGCAGGATACGGCGACGGCCAGGGCGGTTAGGAGATGCCGGTGGATCTGGGCGGCGGTGAATCCAAAGCTCCAGTTCATGGGGAGGTACATGGGCATGGATGCCATGAAGTGGTTTACTGCACGAGTAAGGCTGTATCCCAGTATCCACATGGGGGCAAAGACTTTGAGCCAGACCACGGGGATCAGGTAGAGGGATAGTGAAACGACTACGGTCAGGAAGGAATTTCTGCACAGGGCGGAGGCTGCCAGGACACATCCGGTCAGCAGGAGCCCTCCTGCCAGGCCCAGGGCCGATATGGACAGAAGGAATCCCCCGATGCTGCCGGGGCCGTAACCGAAAAAGCTGGCTCCCGCCAGGACGGCTGAAGCATCCAGGCCCTGTGTGCCGTATACGAGCAGATAGATGAACCAGATATATGCCGTTACCATGAGGTATACGATGGCGGTAAAGGAAAGCGCTGCTGCGATCTTCAGATAGATGCAGCTCTTTTTTCCCCGCTGTGTGGACAGAAGGATGTCCGCTGTCCGCAGTGTGTATTCCTCCGCAAATACTGGTGAAAGCCCGATGATTAGGATTACGTATAGTAACAGGATGCCCATCATACCGTAAATCTCCTGGAAATCCTGCCAGCCATAGAAGTAGTCAAATTGAAGATTATCCTTTAGGAGCGGCGCTGCGTTTTGTTCCCACTTTTCGCCCTCATAAAACCGGATTTGGGACGGATCATTTCCGCTGGTCTGGTTATAATTTGTCATCTGCTCTGTTACAAATTTGCTGCAGAAATTTCCTGCATAGCTTTCTGTTTTATCATCATAATAATAGAATCCGTATTTATCATAGATTTCCTGCACCTTCTCCCGTGTCAGCATTCCTGCATACTCTGCGGTCAGCTTCCGGTCCTTTTCTATGGCCTCTTTTCCATGATAACTTTGTCCGTCAATCGTTACAGAATAGTCTTTCTGTTCAGCGTAAAGACGGAAGGTTATAAAGGAGAGGAGCAAAAGCACACCGCACCAGATTACTTTCCGGGATGCAATTTTATAGATCTCTTTTTTCCAGATTTCCCACATGATCCGACGCCTCCTCAAAATAATACATATACACATCCTCCAGCCCGGGCTGTACCGGCACTGCTCCCTCGCAGGGACAAGTTTCTGAGACAAGCCGGAGATAGATCCTGTCCCCTTCATTTCTTAGGTTGCTGACCGAAAAAGCCGCATTCATCCGCAGTGCCTCTGCTTCATCCGCCCGATATTCCCATACCCGGCCTTTCACGCTCTCCGTCACTGCCCCCGGTGATCCCTGTTCTACAATACATCCTGCCTTCATAAGAAGAATTTCATCCGCTATGAACTCTACGTCCGAAACAATGTGGGTGGACAAAATTACAATCCGGCTTTTGGACAACGCGCTGATGATGTTGCGGAACCGGATTCTTTCTTTGGGGTCCAGGCCGGATGTAGGCTCATCTAAAATCAGAATTTCCGGCTCATTTAAAAGAGCCTGGGCGATTCCCAGCCTTCGGATCATTCCTCCTGAAAACGTTCGGATTTTCTGCTTTTGCTCATTTTTCAGCCCGACCAGTTCCAATACTTCCTGTACCTTCCCTCCGGCGATCTCTTTTGGAACCGCTTTACACGCTGCCAGATATTCCAGATACCGCTTTGCTGTAAAATCCGGATAATAGCCAAAATCCTGGGGCAGGTACCCCAGCATGCAGCGGTACTCACCGTCCAGAACCCGGATCGGTACACCATTGCAGAGTATATCACCCGAAGTGGGCCTGAGGACGCCACAGAGCATCCGAAGCAGCGTGGTCTTACCTGCACCATTTGCCCCCAGGAATCCGTATACTCCCGACTTTAGCCGGAGTGATACTTTATCCACTGCAATTTTATTTTTAAACTGTTTTGTCACTCTGTCTAATATTAATTCAGGCATAACCCTTCCCCTCTTTCTATCTTTTCCAACATATAGCGTATTTCCGCCGCCAGCAGCAGACAGCCCGCAGCCGCCAGTACTCCCCATACCGGTAAATATACCGCCTTATAGGCATCCTCCATGAACACCGGGATAAGCGCAAGCAGCCCGCCGATCAATCCCGCCGAAACCTGCCAAAAACCCGGCCATATGCTCCGGAGTGCGGTCAGCATATACAGATACAGTAAATCTGACCACAGAAAAGGAACCAGCATATACAAAAGACAGGCTCCGGCTCCGGCTTCATTCTGTCCGCCTGCGATACCCACAATCATTCCTAATACAAGCAGATCTGCCGCCCCTCCAAACAGCATCTGGATACAGACCATCTGTTTCAGGTTCAGATACAGCGTCTGTTCCAGTTCAGCCATATTCCGTGAGAAAAGCCGGCCCAGACCGCTCAATCCAATATTGCCCGCAAATACCAGAAATACAGCGCAGACAGAGATGGCTCCCTCTCCGTCTGCTTCTGCTCTGCTGAGATATAGAACCAGCGCCATGGCGGCCACAAGTATCCCGCCCTGCACAGCCCAGTACTTCCACGACTGAAACTTAAGCTGGCTCCGGATATTTGCCGCCAGAGACGGATACTTGCGGATTTGCTTTTTTTCCGCAGCCCGGCCAATCCTCCCCAGACTTTCCATCTTTCTTTTTTCATCCAGCGGAAATCTCCAGGATTCCCTTTCCGGTTGTCTATCCATAAAAATCCTCCTTGTCCAAAAGCTGCTGCAGCTTGCCGAGTCCCTGATTAACCCTGGACTTAACCGCTGCACAGGATGCCCCGGTCATGCGGGCAATCTCACGGTTTTTATAGCCATAAAAGTGATGCAGAAGAACTGCCTCCCGCTGTATATCCGGAATCTTCAGAAGCGCTTCCGCCAGCAGCCGGCTCTGCTCCAGCTCCTCCATGGCCTGTACGGTGGTATCCGTTTCCCGCCCCTCTGATGCCGTTATATCCCCGGCTGCTGCCCTGCCGGATCCCGCCGCATTCCCATTGATATTTTCCACCGTTTCCGTAACCAGGCGCGTCCGCCCCGTCTCGTGAAAATATCTCCTGCACAGATTCATGGCAATCGTCAGCAGATAGCCTTTCAGATTCCTGTACCTGTACTGCTCTGCGTACCGTATAAAGCGGAGAAACGTCTCCTGTGCCAGATCATAGGCGTCTTCCCGGCTGCCGGTCTGATAACAGCAGAAATAGTAAATATCATCATAATATTTTTCGGCAATTTCATTCAGATATTCCTTCTGCCCGTTCTGAATCCGCCTGATCAGTTCCCTGTCCTCCAAAAAACGCTTCCCCCTTTCTCTTTTTGTAAAACGTCTTACTCTCTATATAATCCTGTATATAACCAAAAGGATTTAAAATAAGCAAAAAAATCCCCGATATGTACTTTTCTGCCATACCGGGAATGAATGCTCATCTCTTTTTTAAATTATAAGCCACCTAAAAAAGCCGTTTTCGCAGCTTACTCCATATGTGCCTCTGCACATAATCATATGCCCTGTCATAAATCCAAAGCCCTGCCTGCCCCGCAGCAATCAGCCCTGCCATCCATGCCGGGGAAAGATTCCTGCCGAACAAAAGCTGCTGGAACACGATCAGCGCAGGAATATATAAAATATTAAAAATGATATACTTAATCGCCCAGAACAACGCCTTTCTGTTTACCCTGGCCTCAGTCCGGCCCAGCATCACAAACGCTTGTTCCGCCGCAAGTATATAAAAGCCCATGGCCGCAAAAGATACGACATAAATCTTATTCGGCGCCACGATAAATCCGAGCAGCACCGCCGCGATATAGAAGGCCGCACCTGTCCGCATTCCCGTCTCACGGATAATAATACCCACGAAATAGGACGCCGCCGCCAGAAGAAATAAGGTATTAGATTCTATCACGCTGCCCAGCACCATACAGACAATTGTCAAAGCCAGCAGCAGTCCTCCAAAAGCCATTTTCTTAGCCTTTACATGCATGAACAAAGATCTCCTCCCATACATTCACATAAGCTGTCCGCACACCACAGGTCACAGCACAGGTTTCCCGTACCGCAAGATTGATTGTTGCCGCCGTATCCGCCGCCATATGGATTATTCTGATACAGCTGGCTGTTCCACTCGAGCTGGTTTAACAGCTGGCGGTACTGCGGATTACCGGGATCCAGATTCACGGCCTGGCCCGCATGATCCTTTGCCAGCACGTTATTGCCCATGCCCATGTTAGCCGCCGCACTCAGATAATACCATTGTGCATCCCGCTGCGGCATACGGTTCAGAAGATTGACTGCTTCCTGATAGCGCCTCGAATTGATATAATTGACGGCAGCCTGCATCTCTGCATTCTGCGGCCCGCTGCTCTGCTGGTAACCGCCTGCAGAACCGCCATAACCGTAGCCATAACCGCCGGAACTGCTTCCTGAACCATAGCCTGCATAACCGCCGCCCTGCTCCCGCTCTTTCATGATTACATCATAGGCTTCCTGTACTTCCTTGAACTTCTCCTCCGCCAGGTCAGCCAGCGGATTATTCACGTTGGCATCCGGATGATATTTTCTGGTCAGATCCCTGTATGCTTTTTTTATGTCATCATCCGATGCATTCTGAGAAACTCCCAGCACATCATATGGATTCTTTGTCATTCTGATTATCCTCACTTTTCTTCTTTTGTTCCTGCATCTTACGATAACGGGTCCACACACCATCATATAATATATTCCGCAAAATGTCTACATCTAATAAACAGGGAAGCAGTTCAAACTGCGCACTGCATTCTGCGATCATCATACAGAGAAGTTCCTTGCACCGCTCCTCATAGTCCTCCCTCCGGCTCAGTTCCTTCAGAGGGTTGTAGCATCCGGCCTTCTTGTCCTTCTCCAGGTCTTCGTATGCGTCCATGATATAGATAAATTTTCCAAGGTAAAAAGCCATCTTGCGGAGCCTTCCCTCCCACAGGTCTTCCCGGAACACAAACATCTCTGCCATCAGCCTGCCGAAACACCCGGCTGTCTTGTCGATATCCTGCGTTGCTTCTTTTTCAAAGTCTGCAAGATTTTTCAGTTCTTCCTCTATCACACGGCTCTGCCTCGGATACTTCTCCACGACCTTCTGCGCCCTGCCCTTAAGGGCATGATACCCCGCGAAACCGCTGATCTTCTTCTCATCCTCCCAATCGTCCTTCTGATGATAATAGGCCAGGAGCACGTTCATATCCGCCGCATATTCCGTAATTTCATTCTGGAGCATATTCTGCTTTTTCACTGGATGAACCTTGCAGCGATGGCTGGAGAATCTGGTTTCACTCTCATATAATGAAGTCAGCAAAATAACCGCGAACGTCATGTCATAGGTCAGGGTCAGCTGTCCCAGGCCCCCGAAGCGCTCCTTCAGCGTCCGGCACAGTCCACAGTAATATGCTCTATATTTCCTTAAATCTTTTACCTTGAGTTCAGGCTCACATATCGTTACATAACCAAACATAGTCCGCACAAGTAATGTATCCCTGATACATTTTCTCCTTTTTGCTGCATATGTATGCTATTATAACATCAAAATTTCTCATTGCAAAGATATTTTTCGGGATTTAGGGACGTAGTTTTTTTCGGGGTGGGGGACGCTCCATGAAGGGAGAGCCGAAGGCCCCCGGAAGAACATACCTGTTATGAAAAATCGCGGACACGAACCTAAGTAATTCTAGTCGGGAACCGGCCATGGAAATGGAGCACTGCTGACACATCACGTGAAATCTGATGATTTCACGCGCTGGGTCAGCAGCTTCATTGATTCGGAATCAATGAAGCTCTCCATTTTCATGACCGGTTCCCGCCAAGAATTACTAAGGTCCGCTTAAGCGATTTTTCATAACAGGTATGTTCTTCCGGGGGCCTTCGGCTCTCCCTTCATGGAGCTGGCGCATCCGGCCGGCAGGAAAAGACTCGTTCCTCAGATGGAGCCTTAGACGGGGGCAGCTTATGGTATTGGATCAGGGGGAAATTTTTTGTCCCCGGAAAGTTTTATTAGGGCACACTTCCCGGCATTTTGGTTATTAGAGGCCCCATCCGCGCCGAGGCTAAAGCTCGCCGCTAATTCTCGTAGCTAATTAGCAATTCTTAGAAGCGGACATGGATACTTAGCACGCCGTCGTTGTAGCGTGCGCTGATTTTCCCATGCATCTGTTCCGTCAATATTTTTGCAATGGAAAGGCCCAGCCCTGTTGACTTATCTGCTGCCTCGACCGTGTAGAAGCGGTCGAACAGTCTTCCGACCTGGATCTCGTTGAGCCGGGATGCATGATTGGAAAAGATTATCTCACCATCTTCCCGCAGCATAATATGGAGGTCGCCATCGCTGTATTTTAACGCATTGTTTATAATATTGCTGAAAATCCGGGATACTGATTTTTTGTCCAGCCTGCGCCTGATTTTTTCTTCCGGTATGGAGATCTGCGGTTCAATACGGCTGTTTTTCAGGGCGGCATAATATGCAGATATACTTTCTTCCAGAACGTGATTTAATATGATATCTTCCTCATTGGCGTCCCTGTGTACTGATGTGATCACAGAGTAGCGGAAAAGTTCCTCCGTGAGCTGTTTTAATGTTTCGGAACGCTCTTTTATGACCGCCAGGTATCTGCCGGCTGTCTCTGATATTTCTTCCTGTTCCAGCAGATCCAGGTAGCCGCAGATTGCGGTCAGAGGGGTGCGAAGATCGTGAGAGATATTCGTAACCGCCTCTTTCAGTTCATAATCTCCCTGCTGAAATCGGCGGCGCTGTGCACGAAGTTCCCTGAGCTGCACGTTGATCTCTTCGGCAAGCCTGCACATATAGCGGTCACGGGTAGAAAGGAGGATCAGGGTATTCGTGTCATTCTCCAGCTTCTCGACAAATTGAGAGTGTATTTCATCGCCCGCCCGGTGAAGCAGAACGATTTTGACAAGCAATATGACGACTGTGATTCCAAGAACTGCACATAAAATACCGAGCCAGAGCATGACACGTCCTCCTTTCCTTTGAGCATTCCCGGACATTCTTTTGCACCTGTTTTTGCGGCTGAATTGCCGGGAGTACTCACTTGATATCCTTTTTCCGGAAGAAAAACAGGCCGGCCCCTGTTGCCGCAATGGTGATTGCCGCAGAATACCCGGCCAGCCTCCATGGGCTTACCGCCTCCATCGACGTTATCTGGAGGGATTGGCATGTAGGTATAACATCATAGAGAAATGTATACACTTCCCGCTTTGTGCCGCTGAGGTAATTGGGATTAGGCTCTTCTTCGACCTCCACGATTTCCCCGCTTTCATCCTTATATACGTAGCCCTCATATACTTTTGGTTCATAGAGCTTTGCCCGGATATAAATGGCCCCAAAGAGCAGAATAAATACACCCAGCATATTGATCACCGCCACAAGTGCTTTGTTCTGGTTCAGCATTGCAACCATTGTAAAAACGGCAGTAAAGGCCAGCGACATGATAACGCTGCACAAAATCAATCCCAGAATCACCTGAATATCCGTCTGGAAAAATCCCAGCAGACAAGTTCCAATCATTCCTGCCGGCAGAAAATAGGCCGCACACATCAGCAGCCCTGCCGCTGAACATACCAGAAAGTGCGAGAGATAAACCTGAATTCTGCCATGACCGATTACAATCTTATTCCGTATCGTTCCGTCACTATATTCCGTGCCCACAAACAGGCTGCAGAATGCTGACAACAGAATTCCAATGTAGACAGCATATACAAAAAATGAACTCTCCAGGGGAATTTTGTATCCTCCCTGATTCATATCGATATAGTTCATGACAGGACTTAGAATTCCCACTGCCAACATAAATATCATACCGATCCAGAATACCTTGTCTTTTTTGAGTCTCGCAAAGTCTGCAGATAAAAGTTTACTCATAGCTGCCACCTCCTACAAGACTGACGTAATAGCTTTCCAGGCTTTCATCCCGGATATTCATGGACAGCACTTCACAGTTCATTTCTGCAAGCTCCAGTACCAAAGCGGTTACATTTACACTGGCAAAGATGTCCGCCTGGCTGTCAGACAGGATCTCATACTCCAGTTCCATCCGGTCCAGCACCTTTGACAACGCCCCCGTGTCTGTCACTTCCACACGCACACACTTACGGCAGGCAGCCTCCAGTTCCGGTGCACTGATCTCCTTAATCATATGTCCCCTGTCAATAAAACCATAATGCGTGGCAAGACGGGACAGTTCATCCAGAATATGGCTGGAAATCAAAACGGTAATCTGCCGCTCCCGGTTCAGCTTTAGAATCAGCTCCCGCATCTCGATGATCCCCTGCGGGTCCAGACCATTAGCCGGTTCATCCAATACCAGAAAATCCGGATCACCCGCCAGTGCAATTGCGATTCCCAGTCGCTGCCGCATCCCCAGGGAAAAGTTCTTTGCCTTTTTCTTTCCGGTATCTTCCAGTCCCACCAGCCTAAGAAGCTCCGGTATCGTATCAAAAGACGGCAGACCCAGGATGCGGTACTGCTCCTTCAGATTATCCTGTGCAGTCATATCCAGATAGATAGAGGGGGTTTCCACTACTGCCCCCATTCTGCGGCGGGATTGTGCAATCTCTGCGCCTCTGCCGCCGGCCCCATAGAGCGTATACTGCCCAGATGTCGGTTCCTGCAGGCCACATATGAGCCGGATCAGTGTTGTCTTACCGGCGCCGTTTTTACCCACAAAACCATAGATTGCCCCTTTCGGAACATGTATGGAAAAATTATTCAATGCTTTAAAATGTCCGTATTGTTTGCTTAAAGAATCGGTTGTCAGAACATATTCCATTTATTTTGCCTCCTTTTATTTGATACTGGCATTCTAACTGATAAAGGTTAAGACAGCAGTAAAGAAGGCAGTAAAGAAATCGTAAAGATTTTATTCTTCTTTCAGTTTGAAACCAATTCCCCAGACGGCTTCAATATAATCCCTGCCCCCGGCTTCCCGCAGCTTCCTTCTCAGATTGCTGATATGAACCTTTAGAGAGCTTTCCACACAGTCGGGGGTATCCTCACTGATTCTGTCCAGTATCACAGACTTTGGTATCACCTGAGAAGGATTTTTCATAAGAAGCTTTAAAATCGCAAACTCTGTTTTCGTCAGATGGACTCCGCATTCATTCACACTGACAGAATGTGCGGACAAATCCATGGACAATTTCTCCCATTTAAGAACAGAAGAGGCCTCTGTACAGGATCTGTTGCGAAATTGAACCTCAATTCGTGCAAGCAGCTCCTGTATATCAAACGGTTTCGTAACATAATCCGCTGCCCCGCCCAGCAGCAGCTCCACCTTATCACTGACTTCCGCTTTCGCACTGATCACAATCACAGGAATCCCCTTTATCTCAGGAAGCACTTCCTCTCCGCTTAACCCCGGCAGCATCAGATCCAACAGGATCAGGTCCGGCCTGTTCGCCTCCAGATAAAGAAGCGCCTCTGTCCCAGAATACGCGCGGGAAACCCTGAACCCCTCCCTGGCCAGCGCCTCCTCCAGCATATTCCCGATACTTACATCGTCATCTATAATCATAATATTCTTAATCAGAACCACCTCCCGCTTAGTTACAATTAATACACTGAAGTCTATTATAGGGGACAAGGGGGATAATAGCAACTGTGGGATTACTCGTATAGATGAGGGACGCTTAATGACAGGGATGCCGGGAAGGGGATGGGGCTATATATGCCGGTTCGAAATGCACCCGTGCTGCCAACTGCTTCTAGGTCAACCGGTGCCGGCCAGGCGGGTACGCAGAACACATCACGGGAAATCTGATGATTTCCCGCGCTGGGTTCTGCAAAAACTTGATTTGGTAATCAAGTTTTTCCCCGCCTGGCCGGCACCGGTTGTCCAAGAAGCAGTAGGCGCACTCCAGCATGCTCGAACCGGCATATATAGCCCCATCCCCTTCCCGGCATCCCTGTCATTAAGCTGGCGCATCCGAACGGTAGTTAAGAGATTATTATCCGGAGGGACTTCTACGGGTGCAGCGGATGTGGGCTGACTGCACATAATCGTTCATCTGCCCGGCAGGAAATGGCACATTCCCGGGTGGTATATTAGTCCAAGTGGATCGGAAATGTTTAAAAACTTACTGGGAATAAAAGTTCCACCAATTCACTTCCCATACGCTGCCCCGTCTAAGGAACCTCCATGGAAACGGGTTTCACTTCCCGTCGGATGCACCAGCTCGAGGAAGGGAGAGCTGTGAGCCTTCAGAAGAATATGCCTGTCCTTTCTATACGCTAAAGCGGATCTTAGAAATACCAGGCGTGGTACAGCCGTGAAAATGGAGAGATTTTTTGATCCCGAATCAAAAAATCAGCTGACCCAGCGCGAGAAATCATCAGATTTCTCACGATGTGTCAGCTGTGCTCCATTTTCGCGGCTGTACCATGCCTGGTATTTCTTAGGTCCGTGTCCGCGTATAGAAAGGACAGGTATATTCTTCTGAAGGCTCACGGCTCTCCCTTCCTCGAGCGTCCCATCCGCCAAAAAAGTATCTCGTTACCGTTCCCCCGCATAAGGCAGTCTTCCAAACCTGATCTTCACATATTCCTTTATAATCTCCCCAGTCTTTTCAAATCCGACTTTACCGCTGTCGATACTCAAGTCATAATTCTTCGCATCATCCCATTCCAGACCTGTATAGTACCTATGAAAATTCCCCCGGTATTTATCAATTTCTTCCACATACCGCTCCAGCTCTTTTCCGGTCAGCGCAACGCGCTCTCCTGCCCTGTCCAGGCAGAATTGCTTGTTCGCATGTACAAAAACGCTGATTGCATTGGGATTATCACGGAGCACAAACCCGGCGCAGCGCCCGATAATCACACAGGATTCTTTTTCCGCCAGTTCCTTCATAATCTTTGCCTGATAGTAAAACAGGTTCTCGGTCGAAACAAAGTTGTCCCGGCCCGGAGGAATCAACTGTCCGTCATAGATATGCTTGGATATCCCGAACAGTTTGCCCGACTGGATCTTTTCATCGGCCTCGTTAAATAATGCTTCGTTAATTCCGCTGTCATCCGATGCCATTCGCAGGATGTTTCTTCCATAGCATGGAATGCCAAGTTCTCTGGCAAGATCTTCACCAATCGTCTTTCCACCGCTTCCAAACTGCCTCTGAATTGTAATAATAATGTTGTCCACAAGTACACCCCCTCTTATTCACCCAGATAAGCTTTCTTAATTGACTCATCGTTCATCAGTGCTTTCGCTTCTCCTGTAAGCACTATATTCCCGGTTTCAAGAACATATGCTCTGTCTGCAATTCCCAATGCCTTTTTTGCATTTTGTTCCACGAGCAGCACGGTTGTGCCGCCGGCGCTTACTTCTTTGATGATATCAAATATTTCATTTACGAAGATGGGGGAAAGTCCCATGGAAGGTTCATCCATCAGAATGATTTTCGGATGGCTCATCAGCGCCCTCCCCATAGCAAGCATCTGCTGCTCGCCGCCACTTAAGGTTCCTGCCGCCTGGTTCCTGCGCTCCTTCAGCCTCGGGAAACGCTTATATACCATCTCTAGTGTCTGTTCTATCTCCGTTTTATCTGATCTTGTATAGGCTCCAAGCTTCAGGTTCTCATATACTGAAAGCTGCGCAAACACACGTCTTCCTTCCGGTACGTGCGCCATTCCCATGGATACAATCTTATGGGCAGGTGTCTTCGTGATATCGGTTCCCTCGAATTCTATTCTTCCGGCTTTTGGTGCAATCAACCCTGTAACTGTGTGGAGAATCGTCGTTTTCCCCGCACCATTTGCCCCAATCAGCGCGATGACCTCGCCTTCTTTTACTTCGAAGGATATCCCTTTGATTGCCTGGATTACCCCGTAATATACTTCCAAATCTGTAATTTTCAACATTGACAACTATATCCCCTCCTATTCGCCTAAGTAAGCCGTAATTACTTCCGGATTACTGAGCACTTCTTTTGTATCTCCCTGGGCAAGCACCTGTCCAAAGTTCAGTACCGTCAGCTTCTCACAGATTCCGCTGACCAGCTTCATATCATGCTCAATCAGAAGGATCGTCATCTTGAATTCTTTTTGTACAAACTTGATCGTATCCATCAGTTCATTCGTCTCGTTCGGGTTCATGCCGGCCGCAGGTTCGTCCAGCAGCAGGAGCTTTGGATTCGTTGCAAGAGCTCTTGCGATCTCCAGCTTCCGCTGTTTTCCATAGGGAAGATTGGATGCAAGATATTCCGACTCTTTATCAAGATCGAAGACCTTTAATAATTCCATCGCTCTTTCGTCCATCTCTTTTTCCACCCTGTGGTAGCGTGGAAGCCTCAGAATCCCCTCCACGGTACTGTAACGATGTCCATTGTGGAGGCCTGCCTTTACATTATCCCGGACAGTCAATGCTGAAAAAAGGCGGATATTCTGAAAGGTCCGGGCCACACCGGCTCTGTTAATGTCGATGGTTTTTTTCCCTGTTATATCTTTGCCGTCGAGGAGGATCTTGCCTTCCGTCGGTTGGTAGACACCTGTCAGCAAATTAAAAATGGTTGTCTTACCCGCTCCGTTCGGCCCAATCAGCCCATAGAGCTGGCCAGGTTCGACAGCGACATCGAAAGCGTCTACCGCACGGAGACCTCCGAATGAGATACCCAGATTCTTTACTTCTAATAGAGCCATCTTAGTTCCCTCCCTTCGCTGCATGGTCTTTTCTGCCAAATAACTTCTTCAGGGAATGGCGCGCCTTCCAGTCCTGAGCCTTAGGGCTCCAGTTAAAGAGCATCATAACAATCAATACGACCGCATAGATCAGCATACGGTAATCATTGAGCCCGCGGAGCACTTCCGGAAGAAGGGTAAGAATGACTGCCGCAATAATAGATCCGCGCATATTTCCAATTCCGCCGAGCACCACAAATACCAGAATCATGATGGACATATTGTATCCAAAATTTTTCGGAAGCGCTGTCAGTGTTGCAAGGTTATGTGCATAGAGGACGCCCGCCACACCTGCAAGACTGGCAGAGATTGCGAATGCCATTAATTTATATTTTGTAATATTGATTCCGATAGATTCTGCAGCAATACGGTTATCGCGGATCGCCATAACTGCACGTCCATCCCTGGAATTCATCAGATTAAGAATGATAAACAAGGTAATCAAAACCAGAATCACGCCGATTGTAAATGTAGAATTCTTCGGTGTTCCTGAGATTCCCTGCGCACCTTTTATGATTACTTCGCCGCCCGCTTCAAGGTTGAGCGACATCTGGTCCTTCAATGAAAAATGGAATCCGGATGAATCTTTTCCAACGTATAAAACATTCATCACATTTTTAATAATTTCCCCAAATGCCAGCGTCACAATCGCCAGATAATCTCCGCGCAGGCGAAGAACTGGAATTCCGATTAATATACCGAAAACTGCCGCCACCAGCGCACCAATCAGAATGGCCAGGAAAAAACGAAGCCCGTCCGGCATGGTTCCAAAGGTGCACTTTGAAAAAAAGGCTCCGGTAAACGCACCGATACACATGAAGCCCGCATGTCCAAGACTCAGTTCCCCCAGCACACCCACCGTAAGATTCAGGGAGAGCGCAAGAATAACATAAGTGCAAAGCGGCACTAAAAGCCCCTGCATCAGGTTGGACATGCTGCCCGATAATACGAATATCTGCACAATAATATAGGCCAGAATCACTATGCCATATGTAATAAAATTATTTTTTGTAGTCTTTAGCATCTTCTTTTTCATCTGTCCCACCTACACTTTCTCATTGATCTTCTTGCCCAGAATACCGGTAGGCTTCACAAGCAGCACAATAATCAGGACACCAAAAACAATTGCATCCGAAAGCTGTGAGGAGATATATGCCTTGGAAAGGATCTCGATCACACCAAGAATCACACCGCCGAGAAGTGCGCCCGGGATAGAACCGATTCCTCCAAACACCGCTGCTACAAACGCCTTAATACCCGGCATGGAGCCTGTATAAGGCGTCAGGGATGGATATGCAGAACACAAGAGCACGCCTGCAATTGCTGCCAGGCCGGAACCGATCGCGAATGTAAGGGAAATCGTCTTGTTGACATTTACCCCCATCAGCTGCGCTGCACCTTTATCCTCGGATACAGCCAGCATGGCCTGCCCTGGTTTTGTTTTCATAAACATAGTCAGGATAATCATAATTACAAGACATGTTACAATCGTCACAATCGTCTCTCCTGAGATAATCAGCTTACCGCCCGCCAGATTCAGCGCCGGAACCTTCACCACAGATGTGAAGGATTTCGGATTTGCACCAAATAAAAGGAGCGCAATGTTTTGTAAAAAGTAACTGACACCAATCGCAGTAATCAGTACGGCCAGCGGCGAAGCTCCTCTAAGCGGCTTGTATGCCAGTCTTTCAATCACGATACCAAGTATGGTACAGATTACAACAGACAGTAAAACTGCCAGCAGCGGATTCATCCCTGTTGCGCTCGTAGTTATGAACACAACAAAACTGCCAATCATAATGACATCACCATGAGCGAAGTTCAACATCTTGGCAATACCATAAACCATGGTATATCCCAGCGCTATGATCGCATAGACACTGCCAAGGCTTATGCCATTAATTAAATACGACAAAAAACTCATAAGGCACCTCTTTCTCATTCTTTTTTCTCACAAAAGTATAGCATATACGGGCGATTCCGACAATATTTTTATGCAATCCCGTTTTCTCTGTAAAAAAGAACGAAGAACCACATGCCGGCAGTTCTCCGCTCTCTTTTGCCTTTTTTCTGTTATTACTTGCTTTAGCTCTGCTATTACATCGCTTTATATGCACCGTCTGTGATGACAACTGCTTTTGGAGACTTGTTCGGTTCTCCGTCAGCTGTCCATGTAATTCCTTCTTCTCCGCCGGTCAAACCTTCAATCTTGATTGCTGTCATGCCTTTTTTAGCCGCCTCGCAGATGTCAGAAGCGCTCATGTCCGGAGTCACATTCTCCGCTTCAAATGCAGCCTTCAGCGCATACATTCCATCATAAGCGTCTGCTGCAAACTGGTTCGGGATGTCGCCGTATTTTTCTTTGTATGCAGAAACAAATTTCTGTGTTGCCTCATCCTCTGCATCTGCTGCAAATGGTGTAAGAAGCATTACGCCTTCCGCGAGTGATGTATCAAAGTTCTCAACGGCAAGAATTCCATCCAGGCCGTCGCAGCCGAAGAATTTCGTATCGAATCCAGATTTTTTAGCCTGGTCAAGGATCAGAGATGCTTCGGTATAGTAGATTGGCAGGAATACCAATTCCGCACCCGCATCTTTGGCTTTCTGAATCTGTGTAGAGAAGTCTTTGTTGTTGTCGGCGGTAAATGCTTCTGCTGCAACAATCTCAAAATCCTGATTCTTTGCTTCTTCTGCAAACTTTTCATAAATACCGGATGAATATACATCAGAGCTGTCATAGATTACAGCTACCTTTGACGCCAGCTTATTCTCTCCGATATATTTAGCGGATGCCAGCCCCTGGTTAGGATCTGAGAAGCATACGCGGAATGCGTTGTCGTACTGTACACATTCTACTGCTGAACCGGATGGTGTTAGTAAGAACATGTTGTCTGCATATGCCTCATTGGCTACTGCAACACACGGCGTGGATGTTACAGTCCCAAGCAGCGCCTGCATCCCCCAGTCTTTCAGTGTGTTATAAGCATTAACAGCCTTTTCCGCATCGTGCTCATCATCCTGGAAGTTCAGTTCAATCTGCTTGCCATTGATGCCGCCTGCCTCATTAATCTCAGCGACTGCCAGCTCTGCTGCGTTTTTCACTGCCTGTCCGTAAACAGCCACTCCGCCTGTGGTTGGTCCGATGCCTCCAATCTTGAAGGTATCGCCGTC
The DNA here is from genome assembly GCF_009680135.1 of Eubacterium sp. BIOML-A2. Taxonomy (NCBI): domain Bacteria; kingdom Bacillati; phylum Bacillota; class Clostridia; order Eubacteriales; family Eubacteriaceae; genus Eubacterium; species Eubacterium sp. BIOML-A2. The sequence continues at coordinate 13,704 of NZ_WKZK01000011.1, read as the reverse complement.
AGAAGAACCTGAATCCGTGCTCTCTGCAGAGCTCTTTGAGGTACTGTCTTTGGCACTGTCATCGGCACTCTTTTCTTTGCCTCCGCATCCTGCTGCTCCAAGCACCATCATGCCTGCCAAAAGAATGCTTAAAATTGCTTTTCCTTTTTTCATAAAAAATTCCTCCCTTTTGTTTTATTTATGATACCTTCGAAATTCTGTTTTGTCAATAGACTTTCTTACCTGAAAGACAAGCTTCTGACTGATATAAAAAAATATTTCAAAGGTCCTTTTAACAATATGAATCGCAGGTAATTATCAGACACTAACTTTATCCGACTGCTATAAAAAATCTGATTTATACTGCCGCTCTGCTTCTAATTTCGCAACTTTCACGTAAAATCCGGTACTGTTTACTTTTTACGGAATAAAATAAAGTAACTATATTGAAAGGATTCTATCCATGTTGACCATATTAATTATAATTGGCGCTGTTCTGCTCCTCCTGGTTGTGATATTTGTCATCGTCTGGAAGGTGCGTACACACAAGTTTAGTCCTACTTCGGATAAGGCTTTGCTAGCGGCTAATGTAAACGCGGATTTAAAGGAAACCGGGTTTGCCTATGATATAAAGGGGGATTATTTTTACTCCCTGATGAACTGCTGGCAGAGAGAGATGGGGTATTGTGAGGCTTATGATGAGGGTTCCCCGCTTTTTAACATGATCATGGACTGCGAGCCTGTCACATTTTCTTATGGCGGGAAACGCTGGCTGATCGAACTTTGGAAAGGTCAGTACGGCATTACCACCGGAGGCGAAATCGGGGTTTACAATACGATAAAAGAAGACATTGACCACGAAAAATTCAAAGGAACCTTCTATGAGGCTGTCAGCGACGCCGAACTGATCCCACTGGCCTTTATACTTAGGAAAAACCGAAAAGTACTAATCAAACGAAGTGCGGTCCACTGGTGGCTGACAGGGTTTAAGCTGGGCGAGTTTTCCGAGACAGACACACTGACAATGGATGCAAAAATTACCTTTCCGGATGCTGAAATGCGCGATAACTTTGTAAGCGCCCTCCGAAAGATCGGGTATACGAAAAAAGAGTACTCCGTGAAAAGACTGACGGTTCTGGTTCATTATGACAAACCGCATACTCCACAGTCGCTTACCAGAAACGCGGCACAGGAAACCGCCGTACAATTGACAAATAAAAATAATTGTGCACTATATGAACTTGCAACACATAAGTACAAATTCACACTGGATAAACTGGAATATCTAAAAACGGCAATGCCTGAAGTATATGAATTCTTCCTGCATTCTCTCTATGCACGTGGATTTTATGAGGCATTTAAATGGCTGATTGATCTCATCCACGGCCTGAAGCCGGAACCGACTCCACCAATACCTCCAAAACCATGCCCGCCTGAACCTCCGAGACCTTGCCCGCCGGTACCTCCGAGACCTTGCCCGCCTGAGCCTCCGAGGCCTTGCCCGCCTGAGCCTCCGAGGCCTTGCCCGCCTGAGCCTCCGAGACCTTGCCGGCCTGAGCCTCCGAGGCCTTGCCCGCCCTATCAGCCAGGATCCTGTCAGCCGTGTCAGCCAAATAACTGCCGGTCATGTACTCCGAGATCCTGTCGTCCGTGTTCGCCAAGGCTCTGCCCGCCCAGGCAGAATGCAGCGGTTCCAAGTCAGGAAGGCAGATTTCAAAGCAAAAATTACCCGGTAAGCAGGGACACTTATGAGACGGAAGATTCTATGTACCATTCCGGACAATCTGATGAATCAGAATTCTGCAGTTCAGATTATGAATTATTTTACGATGGACAGGAAGATGAATTCAGAGATTAGAAGTATTTCCGGCATTGATTAACAGGAACGCAATAAGCAAAGAATAAAACAACAGGGGATCAGCAGTCTGGAATTGCTGATCCCCTGTTCTTGTTTCATCTATATTTTTAAATCTTACATTTACCTTACATTTATGACAGAAAAGGAAATTCAGAAATTCTCCATGCTATAATAATAACAGATATATAAAAAGGGGGACTGTTCATGTCACTGGATTATTTAAAAGGGAAAAAAATCCTTCTGGTCGATGACGAGGACGATCTGCTGGAAATGCTCCGCTCCATTCTGCAGGACGACGGCTACCGGCGGATCCGTACTGCTTCCACGCAAAAAGACGCCCTGGAGCTCTGCCGCACCTGGAAACCGGAGCTGGCCGTACTAGATGTCATGCTGCCGGACGGAGACGGATATACACTCTTCAAAGAGATACGCCGGTTCTCGGATTTTCCTGTGCTGTTTCTGACCGCGCGCGGAGAAGATGAAGATAGATTCCGCGGGCTGGGGCTTGGCGCCGACGATTATATAGTAAAACCATTTCTGCCCAGGGAACTGACCCTGCGGCTGGGCGCCATTCTGCGCAGAAGCTATAAGCATGAAACGCCTCTTCTGCGGCTTGCCTACTGTACCGTTGATTTTGAACGGGCGGAAGTCATACGCGAAGACGGCACTTTGTCGCTGACAGCTAAAGAATTCGAACTCCTGTCCGCACTCTCACGCAATGCCGGCAGGATCGTCACTACTGATCTGCTCTGTGAGGCCCTCTGGGGCAACAACCCCTATGGTTATGAAAATTCTCTGATGGCCCACATCCGCAGGCTACGCGAGAAGATAGAAAAGGTACCGTCCTGCCCTGAATCCCTGATCACAGTAAAGGGTCTGGGCTACAAACTGATTATTGAGGAGGATCAGGCATGAACAGCATCCCAAAACTGATCCGACGATTTTTTGGAATCTTAATTCTGTCCGTCTTTCTTCTTCTATTTTTGAACCTGGCCCTCTTGATTTTCACAGCCGGACGCCAGTTAAAAAGCCAGGGAGGATGGGCGACAGCCGACACGATATCCGCGGGTTTAACGAAACAGTCAGACGGCCCATATGTCCTGGACGCCAGTGCGGCAGCGCAGCTGAAGACAGATAACGCCTGGGCAGTCCTCATCGATGGGCAGACCCTGCAGATTACCTGGCACAGTGATTTCCTCCCGAAGGAAATTCCTTCTTCCTACAGCGTTGCCGACATTGCCTATCTGTCCAGGGCTTATCTCAGGGATTATCCCACTGCAACAAGCAGCCATCCGGACGGCCTCCTTGTTGTAGGCTTTCCCAAAGACCGCTTTTGGAAACTGGTACACAATACCTATGACTATCAGCTGATTGCCGATTTTCCCAAAACAGCGCTGCTTTTTATCTGCATGAATTTTCTTTTGATGTTTCTGATCTATATGGCGGTGACCACCCGCCTTCTGGGCACAATAAAACCGATCATAGAAGGCATCAAAGAACTCCCCGGCGGGCAGCATGTATTTGTCAGGGAATCCGGTCTGTTTTCGGAAATAGCCCGGGCAGTCAACCGTACCTCGGAAAAGCTGCGGATGCAGGAAACAGCGCTGCGAAGACAGGAACAGGCAAGGGCAAACTGGATCGCCGGTGTTTCCCATGACATCCGCACGCCGCTTTCTATGATTATGGGATATGCAGGACAACTGGAAGAATCTCCTATGGTTCCTGAGAGTATGCGCAGTAAGGCTTCCGTCATACGAGAGCAGAGTATCCGCATGAAACATTTGATCAACGACCTGAACCTCGCGTCGAAGCTGGAATACAATATGCAGCCTCTGCACACAGAACTAAACGATATCATTCCTATCATCCGTCAGACAGTGGTTGATGCGCTGAATATGGATCTGGAAAACAGATACCCCATAGATTGGGAGACAGACGAATCCCTTAGTATGTGCATGTCCATTACAGATAAAGATCTCATCCGACGTGCCGTATCTAACCTGCTAGTCAATACCCAGACACACAATCCCCAGGGCTGTACACTGCATTTAAGTGTATCCTATGAGGACGAAACATGCAGTATCACGGTCGAGGATAACGGTGTGGGAGTCACTGATGAACAGCTGGAGGAGTTAAACACGGTTCCGCACTATATGATCTGTGACAGCAGGACAGACGGACAGCGGCATGGTCTGGGGCTCATGATCGTTAAACAGATTGCCATGGCCCACGGCGGCTCACTGGAACTAGGACACAGCAAATACGGCGGCTTTCTCGCCAGAATAAAATTACCGGCATTTCTCTCCTGAAATGCCGGCACTTCTATTTTGCAGCTTTTATTTTTTTCCACATAAACCGTATCACCAGATACAGGCAGACTACAATCAGTGCTGCTTTTATGATAGCCGAATATTTTTGTATGTACACCAGAACAACTTCCCAGGAAGCTCCCAGTATGGCTCCCAGCGACACGAGCACGATATTCCAGATGGTACTCCCTACGATCGTGTAAAGGAGAAAGACCGGCATATTAATTCCCGCCATCCCCGCAGGCACCGAAACAAGGCTTCGTATGATCGGAATGCACCTGCCAAACAGAATCGCTTTTTTTCCATGTTTGTCAAACCAGCAGAGCGTTTTTTCGACATCCTCTTTTTCAAAGCCAAGCAGCCGGAATGCTTTCCCTTTGGTCAGCGTCTCCAGCCGTTCCGGATTCAGCGCCGTTCCCGCCCAATACAATACAAGCGCTCCTATCGTGGAGCCGAGAGTTGAAAAAATAATAACCCCCGGTACTGTCAGCCTTGTATAGGTCGTCATAAATCCGCCAAAAGTCAAGATGACTTCTGAAGGAATCGGCGGAAAAATATTTTCCACAGCTATCAGGAAACAGACCCCCAGATATCCGAACTGATTCATAATCTGAATAATAATCTCCTGCATAAACCCATCCTTCATTTACCACATTCTGTAAAATAAGTATATGAAAAATTGAGCGAATCATTCCTATTTGCTGTTAAATAAAAGTATAACCTATCAGATCTGTTAAAGCATACCCAAAGGGCACCCGGTAACTCATGCCCTTCGGGCGGGTCTGCAGCAGAGCTACAGAATACTGTTTAATATCAGGTATCCGTTTGATTGAAAGAAATCGTCAGGCCAGCCTGCTGCCCTCTGCGATCAGGATTACAACACAAAATCTCTCCGCATCATAGGTAATATCCACCGTTCCCTGATAGCGCCTCACCACATCTTTGACATTCTCTATGCCGATCCCATGCTGCTGCTTCTCCTTTTTCCATGTCCTGAATCTTCCGTTTTCCATCAGAACCTCCCCGTTTTTGGAGTTCTCAATCTCAAAACTGAAATACCCTTTTTCCGTACATCGCGCCTTCAAAGATATCCGGCGTTTCTCTGGGACTACCTTCATGCATGCCTCTATGGCATTGTCCAGCGTATTTGAAAAAATAGTACAGATATCCAAAGGATCAATGAAAAACAGCTCGTCAATCTCAATATTAAAAAAGCAGTCAATTTCCTGTTCCAAGGCCCGGTTGTACTTTGCATTCAGGACGGCATTAACAATACTGTTTCTGCAGAATGAACGCCCTTTCGCGCTAAGATGTCCCGACAATTTCCGGAAATATCTCTTTGCTTCTTCTTCTTTTCCATCGTCCATCAAGCCCGCCACTACGCTGAAATGATTATTCATATCATGTCTGAATTTCCGCAGTTCCTGCTGCCCGGCCTCTAATTCCCTGTAATAATCCTGCTGTAGTTTTTCATTTTTCTGTTCCAGGCGGCCGCGGATATTCTCCGCCAGATAGAATACCAGCCTGATACTTGCAAAATTGGTAATCAGACACGCAAGCATACAGAGCCATACTTTGTAGGATTCCCTAGGCGTATAGTATACACAGCTCATCACAGCGGTCAGCGATGCCAGACAGACTGCATCCAGCAGAAGCCATGACTGCTCATCCAGAGTATCCACCATCTCCCTGGTCTTTTTTTCCCAAATCTTCCAAAACCAATACCAAAACAAAATATTTAAAATATATGACAGATTCGATAACGCCGCATTGGCAATTTCGTCTCTTGCCAGCATATTTATCCAGATCCATGTCCCAATCTGCTGTATCAAGAAATTAAAAGATATGATGATCGGAAAAAACATAAGCACAACAGAAGCTTTTACCAGAATCTTCTGCTTGAATCCAATCAGCAGCATAGCAAAGAAAAGAGGAATCGTAACCGTAATATTTACCACATCCCTTGGAAATATCACCATTGAACTTACGAACAGCCCAATAAGATAACTCACTGCCCGCCGGCTAAACTGCCTGCGCGGTTCCAAAAAGCAGGTAAGCGTACGGTAAAAAAAGTAACTCCCTATAAAATATAAACCTGTCCCCAATATGTCAAAAAACCCTGTTATATGCATGTTGTCCCTTCCTGTGCAAAACGCTACTTCAACATTAGCTTCGCAAATGCTACTGCCGTCGCCTGCTTATATGCCCTGCTGACCGGCAGGCTCTGCCCGCCGCATTCCAGACTGCTTGCCTCCAGCTTATCCACGTATTTCAGATTCACAAGATATCGGTTATGTATCCGGATAAAAAACGACGGCATCTCTTCCTCGATCTCACCAAGCTTTCCATAAAATTTTACGATTTCATAAGCAGCGCTGGCTTCCATATCTCCGTTGTCAAGCAATGCCTCCACGGTCCGCCCTTCACTTTTAAAATACAGTACCCTTCCAAACGGCAGGCGCAGCGTCCCTGCTTTTTGCTCTACCAGATAATACTTTTCCTGGCTCAGCCCGGTCTCTTCCACGGCTTTCCCGAGTACTTCCCGTATCTTCTCCTCCTTATAAGGCTTCAATATATAATGGAAGGCATGCACCTCATATCCCTGAAACACAAAATCCGGATAAGCTGTCACAAAGATCAACACCGTATCCTGATACTTTCTGCGAAGCTCCCTGGCCGTCTCCATTCCGTCCATTCCATTCATCTCTATATCCAGGAACAATATATCCGGCACATTGTGTTCTATCTTGGCAAGCAGATCCTCCCCACACTCATATTCCTGAATCTCATAGTCCACACCATCCAGCTGCAGCTGCGTTTCCAACACTCTGCGCAGGCTGTTTCTCAGTTTTTTCTCGTCATCACAGATTGCAATTCTCATCTCGTTTGTCCCCCAGATTCCGTTCTCCTCCATAGGCTATCATACCCACCGCCATAATTGCAATCCCTTTCCCGGAATTCTGTTGTATGCACTTTCCAAATATGTAACAGTTCAGGCATGCCTGAACTGTCAACCAAATATGACAGAATCTATGCCAAACTTGACAGTACGGAAGATATTTATTTTTCCCCCTATCCACTACAATAGAGTCATCAAGTACAGAAAATACAAGGAGGAATTACAAGATGCTAAAGGTCAATCATTTAAGTAAAAGTTATCAGACAGGAACCGCCGTCTATCCGGTGCTTAAAGATATTTCATTTGAAATTAAGAAAGGGGAATTCGTTGCAGTTATGGGGCCCTCAGGAAGCGGCAAAACTACACTGCTCAATTGTATCTCCTGTTTTATCCCCCACGACAGCGGCGAAATACTGCTGAATCAAAAAGATATCTCCGGCCTCAGTGAAGCCAGGCTTGCAGCTGTGCGGAATCAGCATATGGGATTTGTCTTCCAGGACTTCATGCTCCTGGACGGTCTGACTGTATTCGAAAATATCTGCCTCCCGCAGATCATCGCGAAAAAGCCGGCCGCTCAAATGGAAGCCAAGGCGAAACGGCTTTGTGAGATATTCGGCATCGACTCGATCGCAGCAAAATATCCGGCTGAAATATCGGGCGGAGAAAAACAGCGGACAGCGGTTGCCAGGGCGCTTATGAACCAGCCTTATATGCTGCTTGCGGATGAGCCCACGGGCAACCTGGACAGCAAGTCCTGCCGTGCTGTTATCGACGCATTTCTTCAGGCAAAGGAAGAGATGCATGCAACCGTATTTATGGTAACCCACGACAGCTATGCCGCGTCCTTCTGTGACCGGGTAATTGTGTTAAAAGACGGTGAGGTGAACCAGGAACTGGAGCGCACCGGAAGCCGCCGGGAATTTATGGACCAGCTGCTGGATGTACTCAGAATACTTGGAGGTGATGATTCTAATGACGCTGCATAATATTTTTTCCAAACTCAGAAAACAGAATAAAGGGCAGTACCTGATGCTGGGATTTTGTATTTCCCTTTCGGTCCTGCTGATTACCGCTTTTGCCCTCATGTATCTGGGCCCTACGGTACAGGATTTTCTGCCGGACGGCGGCGACACACGAAAACTTGCCACACTTCTGCTGGCAGTGACAGCCGTGGGGTGTACCATCTTCACCCTCTATGCATCCAGCCTGTTCTTCCGCTATAAGAGCCGGGAATACGGTATTCTGCTGGCTCTTGGAACCCCCAAAAAAGCGCTGAAGCCCATGCTGCTTTCTGAGCTTGCCCTCGTAACCTTCATCGGCGCAGTCATTGGACTGATCCTTTCCGTACCGGTATCCTTCGGAATCTGGAAGCTGTTCGAGACATTTCTGCTGCCGACAGAGGATATGGTATACCGCTTCGGCTGGAAGGGATTTATCGTAGGAATTGCATTCTGTATCGTTCTTGTTCTGCTGCTCTTTCTCGCCGGCAGACGCTTTATCCGCAGAACCGATATTATGGAGATTCTGCGATCAGGACAGAAAACAGAGATGGTAAAAGTGATCCCTTCCTGGACAGGGAAAGTGGGCGTCATCCTGACCGTCACAGGCATCGTACTTGGCCTCGGCGTGCCAGCTGTCGCTGCCAAAGTGTTGCTTATTAACATACCATCCATTTTCAACCTTGTTTATCTCGTTGCCCTTGCCGGGATCTACCTGATCATTCTCAGCTTTGTTTCTCAGTCCTCGGCCGGAAAGCACAGAGAAAAATACTACAAAAACCTGGTTTCCATCAGTATGATGCGTTTTACCGCAAAGGTGACAACGAAAAACATGTGCGTCATTGTGCTCTTACTGTTCTGTTCCCTGTTCGCCGCCTTTTTCGGCATGCTGTACAGCGACCAGTCCGGTATTACCATCGGAGAAAATGAAAAAGCTTATGCATTACATTTTCCGGTACAGGAAGAACAGATTACGAGAGAAGATATTCAAAAGCTTTCCGATGAGTACGATATGCCGCTGTCTTCCTACGCGGAAACCAATGCCGCAAATCTGGTAATCTCCTTCCGCCAAAGGGATCTGATCGACGGTCAATACGTGACCCTGGATGCAAAGGAAGCCAAACTGGCGCTGTTTTTCCCTGAGAGTGCCTATGAAGAGATCAGCGGACAGGATATTACCGTAGTACCCAATACGTATAAAACGATTACTACTACCGACTACAGAGAGACTGTGTGGGAATTCAAAGACGGATTGTACGCCGCTTCCAACCCGGATACCGATACAACACTTCCGCTTTCCTTTGACGGTACCGTAGAATTCGATGCCCTCAGCGATATGAGCAGCCCCTTCGCCTACGTTCTGAATGATACGGATTATCAGACAGCTGCAGCTTCTCTTGGCAGCCAGTACATGGAAAAGGTCATCTGCTTTGATTTAAAAGACGCCGAACATTCCTACGCATTTGCCAGGGCGCTGGGAAGGGAATATCTGGCCCGCACTACCGCCCTGTCCGATCATATGGGAAATTACGATGCCTGGGAGGACCGTACCTCACGGGAAAATGGGGAAGATTATTGCTATGCCGGAAGCATCGGGCTTTCACAGGACATGGAGAACACTCCTTACGACTGGAAATACGCGCCTCGCTTCGTCGTGCAGATACGTCAGGAATATATGCAGCAGATATCCGTTTACGTCATGCTCTGCCTGTACATCTTCATCATCATGCTGGCAACCATCACCATCATGAGTTACGTACGGAGCATCACCGTTGCCACGGACAACAAGGCCCTGTTCCAGAGCCTTACAAAACTGGGCGCAGGCCCCGCCTACAACAAGAACATTCTGAAAAAACAGCTGCGGAAAATTTTCCAGTATCCTGCACTGCTCGGATGTGCCATTGGCTGGATATACGCACTGTTTATGTCCGTATTCAACGACATGAGAGTGTCTCACTCGGAACTTCTCAACCTGGGATATCTGCTCATATTAATCCTGATCATCTGGGGTGTCCTGTATCTGGTTTACAGACGCGCCCTTCACAAATCCCAGCAGATTCTTGGTATTCTTTAAATGTTGGGAGGCTTTTAGAAATTACAGGGAAAGGCCGCTCTCGCAGAGATGGGATGCGGCCGGAGAGAGGAACAAAGGCAGGGCCCTTTTTGGCAGCGGGGAACTGTCCGGCTGAAAGCCGGCAATATCCGCAGATATGTATATACAATATCGCAGGAGATGCCGGCTTTTTGCGCTGCCGCTTCATTAAGATCTGAGGAATCTGTAACAGTCAATTTTATTCCCAGTGAAATATATTTTCTGCATAGGGAAGTTTATCTGCATCTTCCTGTTCCATTTCCAGGTATTTCAACGCGATCTCTACACCGGCCTTCATGCAGTGAACACATTCACTCTGACGGTCATCATTCCAGTAACCGTGATTACGGTCGATAATTATCCCCTGATCCCGCTTCCGCAAGAGACTCTCCTGCTCCCGCACAGCGTCCCATTTATCTCACCCTCCGCCGATAATAAAGATACCCGATCCCATCCGCAAGCAGCCATCCTATGGGGACAGCTGCCCAGATTCCGGTTACTCCGATCCACGGAACAGCGGAAAGGATGTATGCCAAAATGACGCGGCTTCCAAGGGATGCCGCAGTCAGGATGACAGACATGCCCGGTTTTTTGATTGCTCTGTAGAAGCCGTAGAACAGGAAGAGAAAACCGATCAGGCAGTAAAAGCTGCCTTCAATTCTCAGATAGCTTATACCTACGGCGAGTATCTCCGTCTCCTGGGGTTTTACAAACAGCAGGAGAAGTGGTTTTGCGAAGATAAAGACGCCTGCCGATATTAACAGGCAAAAAATGAGTACGAGCAGTACTGCATTTTTGATCCCTTCCCGGATACGCTCTTTTTTGCCTGCGCCATAGTTCTGTGCCACAAAGGTGGAAAATGCATTTCCAAAATCCTGTACCGGCATATAGGCGAAGGAGTCGATCTTTACCGCGGCGGAAAAGGCCGCCATTACGATCGTGCCGAAGCTGTTTACCAGGCCCTGCACCATCAGAATTCCGAAATTCATGACCGACTGCTGGATGCAGGTAAGGAAGGACAGTTGAAAAATGTCTTTTAATACAGGCAGATTCCATCTGAAATGCCTTCGGCCGGGCATCATATCACGGAATTTCAGCATGACATAGAGACAGATTCCGGCCGCGGATACATACTGTGACAGCACCGTTGCCCCTGCCGCCCCTGCAACGCCCATTTTTAAAACCAGTACGAAGTACAGATCCAGGCAAATATTCAAAACGGCTGAGATTCCGAGAAATACAAGGGGAACCGTAGAGTTGCCCAGGGCGCGAAGCCATGAGGCAAAAAAGTTGTACAGGAACGTTGCCGGCAGTCCCCAGAAAATCACCCAGAGATAATCCCGCATCATTCCGTAAATCTCCCCCGGCACCTGCATAAGCCGGAGAATCAGATCAATTCCCCCGAATACAATCGCGATAACAAGCACCGTTACACCGCCGATCAGTATAAAAGACATAAACACGCCATTTTTCAGGCCGTCCATGTCCTTTTTTCCAAAACATAGGGAGAATTCTACGCCGCTCCCCATACACAGCCCTAGCAGAATTGATGTCAGAAATGTCATCAACGTGTAGGAAGCACCGACTGCCGCCAGTGCCTCCTTCCCTAAGAATTGTCCTACAATTAGAGTATCAACAATATTGTACAGCTGCTGAAGCAGATTTCCCGCCATCATAGGCAAGGCGAACCAGATCAGAGACTTTCTGATACTGCCCTCTGTAAAATCCCGATTCATGTTTCTTCACCTGATGAGGCCTGCAGTTAATCTAAAATCTCTACAGCTGCCCGTTCGATCGGCAGACCTGCCACATACCTCTCCATAAACTTTTCAAAGCCTTCCACATCTTTCGGATCCGGCTCGAGTGTCACAGACTTCTCGTCTGCAAATATCTTCTGCGCCAGATAGGCATCCAGTGTCTCGCCCGCCTCTTTGTTCTTCATATAGGAAGCCAGCAGTGCAATGCCCCAGGCGCCGCCCTCTCCTGCCGTCTCCATGACAGATACCGGCACCTTTGTCGCCGCTGCCATGATTCTCTGTCCCACACCGGCTGTCTTGAACAGCCCGCCGTGTCCCAGAATCTGGTCAAGCTCCACACCGTCGTTGTAGAGGATGTCCATCCCCAGCTTCAGAGCGCCCAGGCAGGTGAACAGATGGGAACGCATAAAGTTAGCCAGCGTAAACTTACTTTCGGATGTCCTCGCAAACAGCGGGCTTCCCTTCTCAAAACCGGTAATGTGCTCACCTGAGAAATAGCAGTAGGAAAGCAGTCCGCCGCAGTCCGCATCGCCTTCCAGCGCCTTATTATACAGGGTTCCATACAGCTTGTTCATGTCTGCTTCCATGCCCATAGCTTCTGAAAACTCTTTAAACAGATTCACCCATGCATTCAAATCGGATGTACAATTATTGGAGTGTACCATGGCCACAAGATCCCCTGCGGGTGTCGTCACCATATCGATCTCCGGATATACTTTGGAAAGCTCTCTTTCCAGAACAACCATAGCGAAAACAGAGGTTCCGGCCGATACATTAGCCGTACGCTTTGCGACGCTGTTTGTTGCCGCCATACCCGTGCCGGCATCACTCTCCGGCGGACACAGTGGAATGCCTGCTTTCAAGGTACCTGTCACATCCAGCAGTTTTGCCCCCTCTTCGCTAAGCACGCCTGCATCTTCCCCTGCCACCAGTACTTCCGGAAGCAGCGCTCCCAGGTTCCATGGGTATCCGCACTCTTTTACAAGTTCGTCGAACTGGCCTATCATGTGACGGTTAAAGTCCTTCCTTTCTACATCAATCGGGAACATGCCGGAAGCCTCGCCGATGCCAAGCACCTTTCTGCCCGTCAGCTGCCAGTGCACATACCCGGCCAGCGTTGTAAAGAAATCAACATCTTTCACATGCTCTTCCCCATTCAGGATCGCCTGGTAAAGATGCGCGATACTCCATCTCTGAGGAATATTATACTGAAATACCTCTGTCAGCTTCTCAGAAGCCTGTCCGGTGATATTATTGCGCCATGTACGGAACGGTGTCAGCAGCTCTCCATCTCTATTAAAAGGGAGGTAGCCGTGCATCATGCCGCTAAACCCGATGGAACCGATTGTTTCCAGTGCCAGCCCATATGTAGCCCTTACACTGCCTGCCAGATCCTGGTAACAATCCTGCAGCCCCTTCCATACAGCATCCAGGCTGTATGTCCAGATATCGTTCACGTACTGGTTCTCCCAATCGTGACTGCCTGATGCAAGAACCTTACCGGCCTCATCCACCAGTACGGCTTTAATCCTTGTAGAGCCAAATTCAATTCCCAGAGCGGTCTTTCCCGCAGTAATGATTTCTTTTGCTTCCATGCTTATTAAACACCCTTTCCTACTTATTCAGAATTGTCTTCTTACTTCCAGGCCTTCTTCTCGTGCTATTTTACAGAACTCCTGAATTAACTCTATTTTATCCTTTCCGGGTATTTAATACAACTATTTTTTAACAAAGTGATTGCGTAAATTTACCTTCGGAAATAATGGTGTAGAGTTCACCCATGATGTACTGATAAAGTATCAGACAATGACT
>NZ_WKZK01000119.1:0-5581 GCF_009680135.1 Eubacterium sp. BIOML-A2 | reverse complement strand
AGGAATTGATTACAGGAGGAAATAGATATGGGAATGGTTGCACTGGGAATCGGGATGTGTATGGGATTAGCAGCACTGGGCATCGGCCTGGGGCAGGGGCTGGCACTGAGCAAGGGGCTGGAAGGCATGTCAAGGCAGCCGGAAGTAGCAGGCAAGATCCAGACAGGTATGATTGTAGGTATGGCAATTATGGAGACCATCGGTGTCCTGACCTTCGTTATCGCCATTATGCTGTCGGGAAAGGTATAAGAGAGAAGGGAGGCAGCCGGATTTGAAAGTACAATTATATCAGGATCTGCTTACAATCAACTGGAACCTGCTTTTTTCGCTGATCACCGTGGTTGTGTTAGTGTTAATCTTGAAAAAGTTCTTTTTTGAGAAAGTACACCAGTTTATGGAGGCAAGGCAGCAGCAGGTGGTGAACACGCTGCAGGAAGCCCAGACGACGCGCGAAGAGGCACAGCAGAAACTGGAAGAGTATGAGGCGCAGATGGCGTTTGCAGAGTCCGAGAAACGGGAGATCATAAAGAAGGCAATGCAGGAGGCCCAGGCCCAGGCAGGGGCGGTGCTTGAGACCGCAAGCAAAGAAGCGGGGCAGGTGCGGGAGCAGACGCGCCGTGAAATCGAGCGGGACAAGATGATTGCGAAGAAAGAGCTACAAAGAGAGATTGGAGACATGGCTGTCCTTGCAGCAGGGAAAATCATAGGAGAAGAACTGAACCCGAAAAGACAGGCAGAAGTAGTAGAAAAGATTATAGAAGAAGCTGAGGATTCATCATGGAAAGAATAACAGAACAGACTGAGGTAAAGAAACTGTGCGGGCAAATAGATACAGTGACTGAAGAACTGGCTGTGCTGAAAAGACTCCTTATGGAGGAAGAGAACTTTTTCCAGATGCTGACGCTGGGTGAAATCGGGAAGGAAACAAGGCTTGAGTGGATGCGGGACATATTTGGGAGCCATATCAGCGATGAGACGCTGGCGTTCTTCTGCATCCTGTTAGACCGCCAGGGCCTGTACCATTTCAGCCAGGTGCTGGCCGAAGGGCTGGAGCTTCTGGGAGAAGAAAGACAGGGGATCCGTGGGACGGTATATTCGGTGGTGCCGCTGGAGAAGGAAATGGTGAAGCGCCTGGAAGAGCAGACGGCGGAACTGATCGGCAAGCCGGTGACCCTGGTAAACATGATCGATGAAGGCCTCATCGGCGGGGTATTGATCTCCGCAGACGGGAAACTCATTGATGCTTCCCTGAAGAAGAGAATGGAAGATTTAAGCTTGAGGCTTCGAAGCAGGCCGGAAGGGGGGAGTTCTCTATGATGTGGAATACAGAGGAGATCAGCAGCCAGATCAAAAAGCAGATAGAAACCTATACAAGCCAGATGGAGATCACGGATTTTGGCACCGTGCAGGAAGTGGGGGACGGGGTAGCCCGTGTGACAGGCCTGCGCCACTGTGTGGCGGGGGAACTGCTGGAGTTTTCCGGCGGGATCTACGGGATGGCCATGAACCTGGAGGAAAAGAATGTAGGGGCGGTTATCATCGGAGCAGACCGGGGCATCAAGGAGGGGGACATTGTCCGCCCGACAGGCCGGGTAGCGGAAGTGCCTGTGGGGGAAGAGCTCCTTGGCCGTGTCGTGAACCCGCTGGGTGAGCCCATTGACGGGAAGGGCCCGGTAGAGACGGATAAGACGCGGCCCATCGAGAGCCCGGCGCCGGGGGTGCTGCAGAGGAAGTCCGTGCACCAGCCGCTGCAGACGGGCATCAAGGCGATTGACGCCATGATCCCCATCGGAAAGGGGCAGCGGGAACTGATCATCGGGGACCGCCAGACGGGAAAGACGGCCATCGCCATTGATACCATCATTAATCAGAAGGGCAAGGACGTGATCTGCATCTATGTGGCCATCGGCCAGAGAAAGTCGACCATCGCGCAGCTGGTGAAGACGCTGGAAGACCGGGATGCGATGCGCTATACCATCATCGTGTCGGCGACGGCCAGCGACGTGGCGCCGCTGCAGTACATAGCGCCCTATGCAGGGTGTGCGATGGGGGAGGAATTCATGTATGAAGGGAAAGATGTCCTGATCGTATATGACGACCTGTCCAAACACGCGGTGGCATACCGTGCCATGTCCCTGCTGCTGAGGCGCCCGCCAGGACGAGAGGCGTACCCGGGGGATGTCTTTTACCTGCACAGCCGTCTGCTGGAGCGCTCCGCGAAGCTCTCCGATGAGCTGGGCGGGGGTTCCATTACGGCGCTGCCGATCATCGAGACCCAGGCAGGGGACGTGTCGGCGTATATCCCGACCAACGTCATCTCCATCACGGACGGCCAGATCTTCCTGGAGTCGGAACTGTTCTTCTCGGGCCAGAGACCCGCGGTAAACGCCGGGATCTCGGTGTCACGGGTAGGGGGCAGCGCCCAGATCAAGGCCATGAAGAAGGTGGCGGGAACGATCAAGCTGATGCTGGCGCAGTACCGGGAGCTGAAAGGGTTCTCGCAGTTTGGGTCAGACATTGACAAGGATACCAAAGAGCGGCTGGAGAACGGCATGCTCCTGATGGAGATCCTGAAGCAGGGGCAGTACCAGCCGGTTGCGGTGGAACACCAGGTCATGATCATTTATGCGGCAGTAAAAGGACATCTGGCGGGCATCGCGCCGAGCCAGGTGAAACGGTTTGAAAAGGAACTGTACCAGTACATGGATACGAATTACCCCCATGTGGGGAAAGCCATTGCGGATACGGGGAAACTGGAAGCGGAGACAGAGGAACAGCTTTTGAAGGGCATAGAAGAATGCAGGAAGGCGGGTAGATTCGATGGCTGACCAGATGCAGGCGATTAAGCGCAGGATGAAAAGCGTCAGCAGCACGGAGAGGATCACCAATGCCATGAAACTGGTTTCCGCAGCAAAACTGAAGCAGGCGACGAACCGGTTCGATTATATCCGGAAACACCTGGAGGCGGAAAAGCGGCTTTACGGCCAGGTCCTCCGAACAGAGGGGGGCGTGCCGGAAGTGTACCTGGAACCAAGGGAAGGGGAAACGCTGTACATCCTGCTCACCAGCAGCAAAGGGCTGTGCGGGAGCTACAATACCTCCATCACGAAGGCGGCGGGGCAGATTGCAGAGGAAGAAAAAGCCAGCTGCTGTTTCGCGGCTCTGGGGACAAAGGGAAAAGAGTTCTGCCTCCGGGAAGGCCTGGAGATGCTGGAGACGGAGCGGGAGCAGATGGACGAGATGGGGTATGAGGAAGCATACCGGCTCGCGGGGGAAGTACTGGAGCTGTACCGGGAAGGCCGGTTTACAAGCATCCGGGTGCTGTATGCCTCCTACCTGAACTCGATTTCCCATGAGGTGAAGGCAGCCCCGGTGTTCCCGCTGGAGGCCGGGGGGCAGGCCGGGGACTGTGACCTGACCCTGATGGAATACGAACCGGCCGGGCGGGAGCTGTTTGACAGCCTGGCCCAGGAGTACCTGGCTTTGTACCTGTACAGTGCAATCGCGGAGGCGACCCTGTGCGAGCATTCGGCGCGCAGGATTGCGATGAAGAATGCCAGCGACAGTGCCAACGAGATGCTGACAGAATTATCTATTTACTATAACAGAGCGAGACAGGCGGCGATTACCAGTGAGATCATTGAGATCATCGCCGGCTCGGAGGCTCAGAAATTAAGAGGTGAGGCAATTGAATAAAGGGATCATTCAACAGATTATCGGACCGGTTATTGATATTAAGTTTGATGAGGAACAGATGCCGAATCTTCTTAATGCAATACATATCGAGCAAAACGGAAAGACCATTGTAGCAGAGGTGGAACAGCACATTGGTGCGGATCAGGCCCGGTGTATTGCCCTTTCATCCACGGATGGGATGTACCGGGGGATGGAAGCGACCGACACGGGGGAGCCGATCAAGGTCCCGGTCGGGAAAGAAGTATTAGGGCGCCTGTTCAATGTGCTGGGCGAGACGATTGACGAGAAGGGCCCCGTGGAGGCGGAGCGTTACGATGCGATCCACCGTCCGGCGCCGGACTATAAGGACCAGGACACGTCTTCGGTCATCTTTGAGACGGGGATCAAGGTCATTGACCTGCTGGCCCCCTACACAAAGGGCGGGAAGGTCGGCCTGTTCGGGGGCGCGGGGGTAGNGTATTGCCCTTTCATCCACGGATGGGATGTACCGGGGGATGGAAGCGACCGACACGGGGGAGCCGATCAAGGTCCCGGTCGGGAAAGAAGTATTAGGGCGCCTGTTCAATGTGCTGGGCGAGACGATTGACGGGAAGGGCGCCGTAGAGGCGGAGCGTTACGATGCGATCCACCGCCCGGCGCCGGACTATAAGGACCAGGACACGTCTTCTGTGATCTTTGAGACCGGGATCAAGGTCATTGACCTGCTGGCCCCTTACACAAAAGGGGGGAAGGTCGGCCTGTTCGGGGGAGCGGGGGTAGGGAAGACCGTGCTGATCCAGGAGCTGATCAACAACATCGCCAAGGAACACGGCGGGATCTCTGTGTTTGCAGGGGTAGGCGAGCGTACCAGGGAAGGGAACGACCTGTATTATGAGATGCAGGAATCCGGGGTTATCGATAAGACGGCCATGGTATTCGGGCAGATGAATGAGCCGCCGGGAGCCAGGATGCGCGTGGCGCTGACGGGGCTGACCATGGCGGAGCATTTCCGGGACAGGGAGCACCAGGACGTGCTGCTGTTCATTGACAACATTTTCCGTTTCACCCAGGCGGGGTCGGAAGTATCGGCGCTTTTGGGGCGCGTGCCCTCTGCGGTAGGCTACCAGCCCACCCTGGCAACGGAGATGGGGGCGCTGCAGGAGCGGATCACGTCCACGAGGGACGGTTCCATCACCTCGGTGCAGGCCGTATACGTGCCGGCGGATGACCTGACAGACCCGGCGCCTGCGACGACCTTTGCGCATCTGGATGCGACCACGGTGCTCAGCCGTGCGATCACGGAGCTGGGGATTTACCCGGCGGTAGACCCGCTGGAGTCCACGTCCCGGATCATGGACCCGTTAATCCTGGGGGAGGAGCATTACCAGACCGCCCGTGGAGTGCAGGAGGTGCTGCAGAAATATAAGGACCTGCAGGACATCATCGCGATCCTGGGGATGGAGGAGCTGTCGGAGGAGGATAAGCTGACGGTAGCCCGTGCAAGGAAGCTGCAGCGGTTCCTGTCCCAGCCGTTCTATGTGGCGGAGCAGTTTACGGGGATGGCCGGGAAGTACGTGCCGCTGAAAGAAACCATCCGGGGCTTTCAGGAGATCCTGGAAGGCAAGCACGATGAGATCCCGGAATCCATGTTCCTGTTTGCAGGTGGGATTGACGACGTGACGGAGAAGTACGCCCAGGGGCAGACCGCATAAGGGAGGCCCGGAAGCGGACCGTGTGCAGAAGGAGGCTAAGGGCGGATGGCAGCAAAAAGTTTTTTATTAAAGATTGTAACTCCGCAGCAGTTATTCTATTCCGGGGAAGTGGAGATGGTCGTGGTAGAGCAAGGCTCGGGACAGGAGGGCTACATGGCAGGGCACAGCCCGGCCCTGAAGCGCCTGGAAAAGGG
>NZ_WKZK01000118.1:0-1868 GCF_009680135.1 Eubacterium sp. BIOML-A2 | reverse complement strand
GCTAGCGTAAAATTTTATTCGGATTAAATGAAAAGAGGACACCACTTTGTGATAAAGTATTTATGGCTTGCAACCAAATACACACAAAGGAAGGTGTCCTCTATGATTAACAGTATAAGATATTTTGAAGAAGAATGCATCAACAGATTTGAAAAATTGGAAGATGATTTCATGAAAGAGCCTCAAAAACTGGCAGAGTATGTCCTTGGTCTCACAGAAGAACTGCACAACTTAGGACTTAGAATGATACAGGAATCTCTGGAAGAAATGAATGGAATGCTCCAGAAAAGCCAGAAACGTCTACAACACTGGGTGGTAGAATCTCACGAAACAAAGCAGCTGATCACCTCATTAGGAACTGTCACATTTGAAAAGACTTTATTCAAAAATAAAGAGACAGGTGAATGTGAATATCTGCTTGACCGGATTTTAGGATTAGAAAAGCATGAACGCATTAGTGAAGATGCTCTTGCACGAATGCTTAAAGAAGCAGTTCAGAGCTCATACAGACGAGGTGGAGAAGAAACAAGTCTGACAACAGACGTTAATAAGCAGACGGTCAAAAATAAGATTCATGCATTGGAATTTCCCCGAAATGAGGAAAAGCCGGAAAAGAAAAAAGAAGTAGAATACCTGTATATTGAGGCAGACGAAGATCATGTATCGTTGCAGTTCCGTGAGAAAAAAGGAGATTTGGTGGAAAATGAAAATCATCAGAAAAACAACTGCTTAATTACAAAACTCGTTTATGTTCATGAGGGAATTGAAAAAGAAGCACCAAAGAGTAATCGCCACAAACTTGTGAATCCCTATTATTTTTGTGGAACCAGTTATGGAGAAGAAAATGCAGAGTTTTGGGATGAAGTTTATGAATATATCAATAATCACTATGACCTCGATAAAGTAAAGAAAATTTATTTGAATGCAGATGGTGGCGGATGGATTAAGTCGGGCATGAGAAGGATAGCCGATATCACATATGTACTAGATGAATTTCACATTGAAAAATATCTGACAAAGCTGACGAGTCATATGAAAGACAGCCGGGAAGATGCAGCGGATGAGTTAAGGACTGCAATACGAAGCAAGACAAAGAAAGATTTTGAAGAAACCGTGGAACGTTTGGAGAGTTGTCTGGAAAATGAGACAGGAATGAAGCGGATTGCAGATGCAAAGGAATATATCCTTTCAAACTGGACAGCCGCAAAACTAAGATTAAGACATCAAGATGGCGTAACAGGAAGCAGTACAGAAGGTCATGTGAGCCACGTATTGTCAAGCAGGATGAGCTCGAGACCGATGGGCTGGAGTATAAAGGGTGCAACAAAAGTGGCAAAGCTAAGGGCGTATGCTCTTAACGGTGGAGATATGTTAGAACTGGTAAGATATCAAAAAAGAGAATTACCGAAAGCTATAGGCGCAGAATACGATATTTTAAGCAGTGCAGAAATCCTTCAATCGGAAAAAAGCAGACACGGAGAGTTGGGAAAGTATGTAGACAGTATGAGCCATAGCATTTCGCTTCAAAACAAAAAAATAGTGTACTTCAATTCGCATATTTGGGGATTATAGAAGGTACACATGAAATGTGAGAAAGAGGCTTATTCCTCTTAATTACAAAGAAGACCAGAGACTTTCAGTTGTCAAGGACAACGCCGTAAACGGTGCAGAGCATCCTTGACAACTGAAAGCCTCTGGTCAAAAGCACAGCCAAGAGGAATAAGTCGGAGTCTGCCCAGAAAGAAAGCTGGGCTTGCTTTGTATACCAAAAAGATGTATATTAAACCCACAAGTCATTGTCTGATACTTTATCAGTACATCATGGGTGAACTCTACACCATTATTTCCGAAGGTAAATTTACGCAATC
>NZ_WKZK01000117.1:0-1898 GCF_009680135.1 Eubacterium sp. BIOML-A2 | reverse complement strand
GTTTAGTAAATACACATTTCGCAATGTATAATCCTTTCCAGAACCGTACGTGCGGCTTTCCCGCATACGGCTCTTCATAATAACATTTACAGTTTCATGCTACGCATAGAGGTTAAAGTATTTCTTTGGGTAAGCTAGTGGATAATACTCCAGCATCTGCTTGAATTCCTCCCAATTGTAGCTTTTCTTCTGACTCCTGCGGTTCATCCAGCGAAATAGCAGTAAAGTAGTGTTATAGTGATACTTTATCAATGACTGTATATTGTACGTCAAACCGTAGTATCTATAATGTCCTGTCAGCTTAAGGTTTAGTTTCGGCATCAACTCCTTTAGCGGCGTTGTCCGATTATATTTCAGCCACTGTTTCATTTCTTTTAGCTTTGTTGCTAACCTCTTACCATTGGTCTTCGGTTTTACACAAAACTTCCCTGCTTGGTTTTCACCGCAATAGAATGTAAATCCTAAAAAGTCAAAGGTCTCGGGTTTCCCCTCTCCCCTTCGCTTTCTTCTTTCTTTCGCATATCTCCCGAATTCCAGAAGCCTGCTTTTACTCGTCTCAATTTCTAACCCGTATTTACTCAATCGCTCTTGCATTTCTTTGTAGTAGCGTTCTGCTTCCCTCTTATGTTCAAAGCCTGCCAGGTAGTCATCCGCGTATACCACCAGAAAACTCTTCCCTGTTCCACGCCTTTCATAATATGCTTTATACCACAGCACCAACACATGGTGCATGTAGATGTTTGCCAATATCGGACTGATGATATTTCCCTGAACTGAACCAACCTCGTTCGTCTGATACTTCCCGCTTTCTAATACTCCTGCCTTCAGATATTTCTTTATCAGCCAAAGTATGTTGGGGTCTTTGATATAGTACCCAACGAATTTCATTGTCCATTCATGGCTCATGTGGTCGAAGAAACCCTTTATATCTGCATCCACTACATAGTTAATCCGTTTGCGGACAATACTGATACACATCTCTTTAATTGCCATATGGCAGTTCCTGTTTGGACGGAAACCGTACATGTTGTCCTGGAACTTTGGTTCATATACTGCTTCCAGTATCTTCTTTAATCCTAATTGTACAATTTTATCTTCATACGATGCGATTCCCAGAGGACGTTTCCTGCCATTGGCTTTCGGGATGTATACACGCAGTGTTGGCTTTGGTTTATAAGACTTATTCTTCAGCCTTTTCACCAGATTCCTAATATTCTCCCTTAAGTTCCGGGCGTATTCCTCTTTTGTCACTTCATCAATTCCTACTGCTTTCTTTCCGTCTAATTCTTTGTGACACTCAAGCAGCAGTTCTTCATTTAGTAAATGATACAGTGACGTAAATATGGGTCGGCTTTCATGAGCCGATTTGTCTGCTATTCTTTCTAATTTCGTTCCCACTTATCCTCCCGTCCCTGAGTACGGTAAATGTGTCCTCAGAAAGAGCGTTATTATGTATTCCCCTTCCCTCCACCGTGATTAGCGGTTTCTCTGGTAATATAGGAATATCCGACTGCCTGTGACTCATTTGATTTCCTCCTTGTCATCGTTGTACGTCATACTTGTCTGGGAGTAAGCAATCTCCCTGCAAGAAATCACAGGCTCTCTCCAGTTGACTGATTGGTCATTGTGAAACATGATTGGCCCTCTGACCCCGCCAAAGCCACAACAAACTCGCTTAACGCTTGTTGTGGTGTTGTCTTCCGCATGGATAGACTGCGTCGACCTTTGAAGCTTTGTAAAATTTCGAGGCTCAATAGCATTTCAACCCTATTTCCTAACTGTCTACGCTTAGCCCTGCCTGTTACCATTCAGCACCCAAGACTCGCTAACGGTGGCTCGCTACACCTTGCCGTATGGGATTTCCACCCACTAAACCAACCGCCCTTTTCTGGACGCGC
>NZ_WKZK01000116.1:0-2010 GCF_009680135.1 Eubacterium sp. BIOML-A2 | reverse complement strand
TGCATTATGGCAAAGAAAAAGAAGCTCTGTTACGAGCTTCCTAAAGAATGAACGCTAAATCGACTGTGAATAGTAACCGCCCATCATCTCATCCAATCTTTTCTTCCTGGAGAAGTATCTCCTGAGAAAGCTCATCAGATTGGAATCGAGCTTGCGGACAAAATGCTGGATGGAAAATATCAGTATGTCATTGCCACTCATATTGATAAAGGCCACATCCACAACCACATTATTTTTAATTCCGTAAGCCACATCACCCATCGTTATTATGAGTCATACAAGAAGACTTATTATCAGATTAGAAATCTGTCGGATCAGCTCTGCGCAGAAAACGGATTGCATATCATTCCACCAAGCCCTAACCGTGGACAGAGCTATTATGAATACATCCAGACAAAGCAAGGCACCAGCTATAAAGCTAAGCTCAAAGAAACAATAGATAAGCTCATTCCTTTCTGCAAGGATTATGAAGATTTAATCTCCAAACTCGCTCAGCAAGGGTATGAAATCAAAAGAGGAAAATACATCTCTGTCCGTGCATCAGACCAAGAACGATTCACTCGAATCAAAACACTTGGGGCTGATTATACGGAAGATGCCCTTGCGAGTAGAATTCACTCAAAGTCCAAGCCTTTCCCTTTCAAGAAAGCTGCCAAAGAAAGAAGCGAGCTCATCGAATCCAATGAAAGAATCAATAGCTCTCCAGGACTTCATAACTGGATGACTCGTGAGAATCTTAAACTGATTGCAAGAGACTATGCCAACCTTCAGGAAAACTATGATGGCATCGGCAACTTATCCGCTATTCTTGATGAAGCTACTGAATCTATGGAAACTCACCGCAGCGAGCTGCGCGCCATTGAAGATCGCATGAAGCATTTGTCTACTATGATGGAATACTCCAAGACTTACCGAGCGATTAAGCCAATCTATATGAAATATCACAACGCCAAGGATAAAGACAAAGAGGCTCTTCACCGCGAGCATGAAAGCGATATCCTTTTGTTTGAATCTATCAATCGACAGATAAAAGAGATGGGATATTCAAAAGTGCCACCTTTCAAAACTCTTAAAGAAGAATACGATTATCTTGCATCTGAAAAGACAGCTTTGAACGCCACATACCAGGAAGAAAAAAAGAAGGTCAATGAACTTACTTCTGCGAAGAAGAACATAGACCGGTACTTGGATAAGAGCATCCATCGATTCATGAATACAAAAAGAGAAGAATTGGGCTGACAAAAGTCGTTAATTTACAACAGATGCTCTTTGTAGAATAGAGCATTTTAAGGGGCATTTTAAGGGGATTATTGAAGCAAGGCTTCAGATATGATTTAATAAAGTATAAGTGTTTTAAAATGATGGGAGGTTTTTATGTTGTATATAATTTTGATTGCAATTGCGATAATCATTGTCGTAATCATTTCTCGAGGAAGAGATAAAAACCAGAGTAGTGTTGGTAGTATAAATCAAGATACGCCTACAACAAATAAAAGAGAACCTTTAGATGAAGCAGCAATACAAGAATACACTGCAAATATGGAAGATGCCTACAACAAGCTAATTAACGATGGCCGAGATGTGTATCCGGGATTTCCTTGGAGTGCTGTGTTCTCGCCTAGTACAATGAGAAATATTCTCCGCGGTGAAGATAGTCTTGTTGACAGTCCAAATTATGATTTACACCTTGAAGGTATAGGGCGTTTTAAAATGAGTATTCAGGCCTATGCAAGGTACGGTGTTCCCCCTACAGGTGAATTGATTGATTACATTGATAATCATTACATGAATCCAGAATTGGATGATGCTTTAGCATGGTATAAAAAAATGCATTAATAACTTCTGAATTAAATATAAGTGTAACAACGGCGAGAATCTTCTCGCCGTTGTTACATTAGGTATAAATTGATTTTTGGAGTGTCCGTTTTCTTGTTGCAGATTGCCAGCCAAAACGGCCACCTGTGCCATATTCGGCGGCCACCCTGGAACTTAAATGGCGGTCAGCCAAGG
>NZ_WKZK01000115.1:0-2252 GCF_009680135.1 Eubacterium sp. BIOML-A2 | reverse complement strand
GAAGTAAATACAGTATAATGTCCATGAGCATTGTCTCCTTGGTTTAAGGTTGGTTTGGCGATTGACATTATACCAGAAAAAGGGAGGTCAATGCTCTTTTTATTGCAAACTCCCATAAAATCAAGGTTTAACAATAAAAAAAGGTAGTGAAACTTGACACTACCCACATCAAAGGGGGGGATTACATATGGATTCAGCATCTGAATCGTATCGCTGGTTTGAAGCAGCTTGACGCATTTCACCATATCTTCCAGCTTCGCCTCACGCCGCACATTATTTTCCTGCACATATACCGGGCCGTACGCCGGGCAGAATACAGTCGTTCCTCAGCCCACCTCGACATCATTCTTTCGGTCACTTCCCCGTATTACGAAACGTTCCGGGACAAGCTGAAGTGCCTTGCGCACATCGTCCTCTTTAAAATGTACAATTTTTCCTTCTATATAAAAGCCATTTTCCCGAAAGATATCCAATGCTCTCTCGCTCTCGAAAAGTATTCCCTGCTGTTCCATTGTCTCAATTCACAAGCGCCGAGGAGCTTTTGTCTCTTTGCCAGCAGACGGGCAGACCTTTATGGGAATATGGAATCGATTATGAGATGGCACGAAGCGGCTGGAGCAGAAATGAGGTCATTGATTATATGACCCATGTAATAGAAATCATGGAGCAGAGCGCCAGGAAGGACTTGAAGGGCGATATAGATATGAACGGGATTATCTACCCAACCGCTGGAAAAGTGGAAGCTCACTTGAAGTATAACAAAAAAGCATTGGATATGGAGAAGAAAGTGGAATTGATGCTGACCACCTCGGTTATCGGAATTGTGATGTCCAAAGACTGCAATTACTCAGCGGAATTATACGGCTGCCAGGTGGAACCGGAAGCCGCCTCAGCCATGGCCGCCGCACTGGTTTTCCTGATGGACGGAAGTTAATGAAGCCGCATCCACGTATATAATCAGCTTAAAAGAATTTTACCAGACAGCATGAAGGAAGGATTTCCTAAAAACGAAATCCTTCCTTCATGTTTCTATGCAGCCTTTCTATTCATCGCATTTTCCAAAGTCCCTTCCGGCCTGTACAAAAGCCTTCAGGTTCTCCGGAGGAGTCGTTGCCGTCACCTCGCACCCGCTTCCCAGGATAAAGTTTCCGCCCTTTTTCCCTTCCTGTACAACTTTTGCCGTCTGGTCATAGACCTCCTGCGGTGTTCCGTTCGCCAGCAGCGAGGGATCAATGTTGCCCCTGAGTACCTTATCCGTCTGTGTTTTCAGTCTGCTGACATCACACAAATGGTCAAAGTCAATGATATCGCTGCCGTTTCTTGTAATAAGTTCCACAATCCCATGGATGTCCCCGCAGATATGTGTAATTGCCCTGACCCCGTTTTCATGAATCGCAGATACGAGCCTGGTTTCATACGGCAGCGCAAAATCTTTGTAATTTTGTGCAGAAATCACCGTATTAGAAGCCATTGCATGCCCAAAGGAAATGGCATCCACCCCTGTCTCCGCCAGATATTTCACATAGTTCACCGTATAGGCCAGACACCGTTCCAGCAGTTCATGCACCGTTTCAGGGTCTGTCAGCATCCCTATCAGCAGCTCTTCCATGGGGATCAGCTGACTTGCCACGTTCAGCGGGGCGTTGCACCACGCGGTTACGTAAATCCGGTCCCCAACCTCACTCTTTACAATCTCTGACGCGCGCAGAATTGTTTTCGTCGGCTCAGTATCCCATGGATTCGTTACCCGAACCCGCTCATAATCATCCAGCTCTTCCAGATAATATTCGATCAGCTTGGACGTTTCCTCCTCCGGCCTGATATAGTTACTGCCTATCGCCATGCCTTCATTTGCAATATCCGTGGTAATTCCGACTGCATCCCACTGGTACTTTTCAGCTGCTGCAATAATCGCTTTCGCCATATTTTCCGGATCCGTCATATAATCCCGCATCGTCATTCCCTCCACCGCACGGCACGTTGCGTGGCTGATCTTTGGGAAAATCGGGATGTAATCCGGTTCTTTTCCTTCGAGCACCCTTTCCATTCTTTCTCTTGACAACATATTTCCACCTCCTAAAACTGAAGGGTAGTGTCAAGTTTCACTACCTTTTTTTATTGTTAAACCTTGATTTTATGGGAGTTTGCAATAAAAAGAGCATTGACCTCCCTTTTTCTGGTATAATGTCAATCGCCAAACCAACCTTAAACCAAGGAGACAATGCTCATGGACATTATACTGTATTTACTTC
>NZ_WKZK01000114.1:0-2612 GCF_009680135.1 Eubacterium sp. BIOML-A2 | reverse complement strand
TGATTATTCCGGGCCTCCGGCCCACCCAGGCCGCAGTTTAGCGCAGTTAGACCGCGCATCAGCCCATTTGATACAATCCGCGTTTCGGCATATGCCGATCGCAGATCAGCCCATTTATTAACTCTTATTCATTTTGACCTTTCGTTCGTTAGAATTATAGAAGGAGTATCGCTCCAAATCTAACGAAGGGAGGCCAAAAGAATGGCCAGAAAAATCAATGTGAAGCTCATCATGGAGCTTCGGGATGCAGGATTGTCTCGAAGTGCGATCGCATCCACAAGACACATCTCAAGGCACTCTGTCAGTGAGGTTTTCAACATCGCAGATGAGAAAGGTATCCATTACGATGATATCCGCGCCCTTGACGATTCGGAGGTCTATCGCATCTTCTATCCGGAGAAGTTTGCGAACGAGACCATGTACGGAGATCCTGACTACGAGCATGTACATCAGGAGCTGAAAAAAGTAGGCGTGACCCTCAAGCTTCTCCATGAGGAGTATATCGAACGCTGTGAACGGAATGGGGCGATTCCCATGGGCAAGACTAAGTTTAACGAGGGATACGCTGAATTCACTGTCGCCAATCGTCTCACCAACCATCTCGAGCACAAGCCCGGGGAGCGGGCAGAAGTCGATTGGTCCGGACCAACCATGCACTACGTGGACATGAGCACTGGTGAACTGATCACTGTCTATCTGTTCGTCGGAACACTCCCGTATAGTCAGTATTCGTATGTAGAACCATGTCTGGATATGAAGATGGACACCTTTATTCGGTGCCATATCCACATGTATGAATATTTTGGCGGTGCTCCGATACGGACAGTATGCGATAATCTCAAAACTGGTGTCGTGTCTCATCCAAAGGAAGGCGAGATCATTCTGACAGAGGACTACGCGGCTCTTGGATCGCATTACATGACCGCAATCATGCCTGCCGGTGTAAGAAAGCCGAAGCAGAAACCATCTGTAGAAGGCACTGTTGGGAAGATTGCAACGGCTATCATCGCCCGATGCCGTAACGACGTGTATTATTCCTTTGCAGAGTTAAAAAAGGCTGTTTCTGACAAGCTCCATAAGTTCAATCACGAGGCATTTCAGAAACGTGAAGGGAGTCGTTATGAGGTGCTGCAGGAAGAACGGGATTTCCTGAGGCCACTTCCCGATGTCCCTTATGAGATTGCAGAGTGGGTCTATGATCGTGCCGTCAACCTTGACTTCCACGTAGTGTACAAGAAAAACAGGTATTCATGTCCGTACCAGTATGCAAAAAAGAAAATCGACCTTAAAGTAACGGATCGTTTTGTAGAACTCTATCACAAGGGGGAGCGTCTAACGACACACAACCGCTTTCCGGATTACATGAAGAACAAGTATTCCACGCATCCGGAAGACATGCCGCCTGCATTTCGCAACATCGTTCAGTGGGATGACGAGCGAATTAAAAACTGGGCAAGTTCAATCGGGAAATCGACCAGACAGGTCATCGACCGCATCTTTGGCAGCGTCAGTATAAAAGAACAGGGCTATAATCCCTGCCTTGCCATACTCCGCCTCAGCAGAACGTATACAGATGCCCGTCTGGAAACCGCCTGTGAGCTTGCTATCAGCAGAGGGATTAAAGTGCCCCGTTACCATCACCTTAAAGCAATCTTGACAGCGAATCAAGACATTAGTTATAAAGAGCAGCTGGAAGCTGCTTTCGATTCTTCAGCGGATGACTCCTCCATGGGATATCTTCGCGGCAGCGATTATTACCGGAAAGGAGGGGATTCTGATGCTAAATGATGAGACCAGAAGAAAACTCCGCCTCATGAATGTCGGAGAGTTCATTGATGAACTCGAAATACAACAACAGGATCCACAGACGCTGGCTCTTCCCTTTGATGACCGTTTTCAGCTCCTTACAGACGGTGTTTATCAAAGAAAGTATAACGATAAGGTACACCGGTTGATTAAGACTGCAAAGCTCCGGCTCCCAAAGTCAGACATTCATGACATCCTTTACATTGACAAACGACCTCTCAACAGGGGCATTATTGCTGATCTGGCTAGCTGCAGGTTCGTTGACGATAGCCGCAGCGTTGTGTTCCAGGGATATCCTAGCTCTGGGAAAACCTTCCTGGGGTGTGCACTGGCAAAAGAAGCCTGCAGGCAACTACATAAAACCCGATACATCCGCCTCCCTGATCTTCTGGAAGAATACGCCGAGAAATCAGTGCTTCCCGGCGGAAAGAACAAGGTGCTGAACAAGTATGCAGCTTTCAAGGTTCTTGTTCTTGATGAATGGCTTATGCCGGAATTGTCCAAAGCAGATGTAGAGTTCATCCTTGAATTGACGGAACGCCGCTTTGACAGTACGTCTACGATTTTCTGTACGCTTTATAAGCGCGAGGACTGGGTCAAGCGGCTGCGAGGCGGGACTTATGCCGAGTCCATCGTAGAGCGCTTCGCGCATAACACTACTTGGATCGAAACCGGTGATGTTAATATGCGGCAGCATTTATCACATGGTTGATGACCTGGGCTGAACTGCGACCAGCCTTTGCTAAACGGCGATACCCGTGCGCTGAACGCGCTTCAGCGCATGGGCTAATCGCCCGGAATAATCA
>NZ_WKZK01000113.1:0-3623 GCF_009680135.1 Eubacterium sp. BIOML-A2 | reverse complement strand
CCTTGGCTGACCGCCATTTAAGTT
The DNA here is from genome assembly GCF_009680135.1 of Eubacterium sp. BIOML-A2. Taxonomy (NCBI): domain Bacteria; kingdom Bacillati; phylum Bacillota; class Clostridia; order Eubacteriales; family Eubacteriaceae; genus Eubacterium; species Eubacterium sp. BIOML-A2. Next base: position 3,599 of record NZ_WKZK01000113.1, on the reverse strand, counting down.
CCAGGGTGGCCGCCGAATATGGCACAGGTGGCCGTTTTGGCTGGCAATCTGCAATCTGTTTCTGATTATTACGATGCGACTGGTTTCCTCTGCATGTTATGGGTATACGGTAAATCACTAGTACCGTGCTAGTTTTATTTATCTATGAGATAATAACTCCAGAAAACTACAAGTTTTTTAATGGAGTTGTCCCTATGGATAATATTACTCATCAGATCCGTGCAGAGCACTGGACCAAAATCATGAATGAATGCATAAACAGCGGGATGCCTAAAACTGCTTGGTGCAGAGTTAATGGGTTCTCAGAAAAGCAGTTCTTCTATTGGCAGAGGAGCCCTGCGAAGGGAAATGTATATTACGGTGAAAATGGGTTCTTCCGCATATTTTGGTATTTATACACTAGGACGATACATAAGCTTTGCTTCTAATAACTGATAGCTGCATCGGCCATATCTTGTACGCTTTATCATTTTCAATTTGTTACTTGTCCCCTCAACAAATCCATTAGACAGAGGGTTTGTAACCGAATTTTCAACTGCTTCAATTAATTTTTCAAGACCAGCTGCAAAGCGGGATAATTCCTGTATTTCTGATAGTTTATACTTTTCAATGAATAAATAAAGCAGCACCATACTTTTTTGATTATACATATTTCGGAAGTCTCGGATACATATATCTAAGTGACGGATTTTAGGATAATGCTCCATAATATAAGTGCAATTCGCCTTGCTCAAGTCACTATTCATCCAAAGTAAACGAAAAATGCCCGCTCGTGAAATATGGTCATATTGCTGCAGTTTCTCCCGTTTTTGAATAACCTCTGCGGAAGAGCTTTTATAAACAGCTATATCAATAGTAAGTGCAAAATATTGCTACGTTACTCATAAATTGCGCCTGCACCAAAATGATAGATGCAAGCGTTTTACTCTATTTTAGTTTTGACAGTTAGCTTTCGCAGCCTTGCTCCATGGGGCGAACTGCTCTAACTGCTCATCTGACATTTTATCATTCGGTCGTTGTGACAAGAGATATGTCAGATATTTATAGGTATTCAGATCATTCGCTTTTGCCATCTCAACCATAGTATACACAATAGCACTGGCGGTGGCTCCTTTAGGACTGGCACTGAACAACCAGTTCTTCCTGCCAACGGTGAATGGTCTGATCGCATTCTCGCTGAGATTGTTAGAAAAACTGCAGTGGCCGTCTTCCAGATAGGTCATCAGGGTGTCTTTCCGATTTTGGGCATAGTTCACCGCTTTCGCCAAACGAGTCCCCTTGTTTGGGTGCTGTTGATCCAGCCAATCCCAGAATACATCCAGTATCGGCTTTTCTTTTTCAAGACGAAACTGTTTTCTCTGCTCTGCGGTATGATTTTTTGCTTTTGAGTACCGTTCACAATCAAACAGCTTGGAACAGAACTGCACTCCCTGCACTGCGGGAAGACTATAATTATACTCTTTCCCCTTCGGTATGGCATCTGTGAAGTAACGTCTCACATGCGCCCAACAAGAGCATCGTTTGATATCAGGCAGATTATGATAACCTTGATACCCATCCGTTTCCAGATATCCGCTGAAGCCTTGCAAGAATGATTCTGCATGGAACTTTGCTCTTGTCTCTGTATAATGATAGAGTAGAATCGGTGGAAGACCATCTTCTCCGCTGCGGAAGAGCCACATCCAGGAATCTGTTTCCGGATTGCGCTCCGGCTCATTCAGCACTTGAACCCGTGTTTCATCTGCCATCAGATATTTACGCACCAGTAACTGACGGTGAAAATAGTCATAAACATGGCGAAGATAATTCTCGGTGCAGTAAATAATCCAGTTGGCAAGCGTAGCACGGTTTAATGGTACACCCAGTTGTTTCCAGTCCTCTTCCTGCCGGTTTAACGGCAGACCATTCTGGTACTTCTGGTGCATCGCCCATGCAACGACAGATTCTGATGCATAACTTTCCGGGATCAACGGTTCCTGAACAGGAGCCTTGACAAAAGTCTGGTCATCGGGATGTTCCGCTGATATGGCACACTCCGGACACTTATAGGTTTCACGATAGATATTTACAACTTTACCTTTGGCAGGGGTAAAGCGGAATTCATGACGGACGAATTCCTTCCCAATACATTCCATCTGTGTTCCGCAGGCTGGACAGTTCCGTTCCTCCTCCGGAAGAGAAATGATCTCGTCGCAGGAAGGCACGTTTTTAAAGAGTTCAGCGTGAGTCCGTCTTGCTTTCCGCTTATGCTCCGGGACAATGATGCCATCAGGAAGTTCCGGATTCCATGCCGGATCCGCTTCCTGCTCGGCTTCATCAAAAAGATTCAGCTGGCCTTCGATATCCTTCCGTTTTTCGCTGGAAGTGCCAAAGAGCTTCTTCGTGAGATATTCAATCTGTTGACGAAGAGTCTCTTTTTCCAGACGGTCTGCTTCCAATGTCTTTTGTAAAGACTGGATCAGTTCTGTCTGTGCAGCAATCGTCTTATTCAGTTGGTTGATCATGTCCTTATACGCAAGGATTTTTGAATCTTTTGAATTACCAGCCATACGTTTTCTGCTCCTTTATCTCTGCTCTTAGTATACCACAGAAAGTGAAGAAAAAGAAGCAGAAAACCCAGTATTTACAGGGGAGCAAGGCGCTTTCCAGGGTGTGGAGCGCCCCGCATTTCTACCGGATTGCAGAGAAGTTTTCCACCATCATTCCGTAGGTTTGAACGCCTTAGGCTGTTCGATTTCAAGACCGGACATGAGCCAGTCGAATTGCTGCCAGGTCAGTTGTTTTACTTCCAACTGATTTCTCGGCCACCGGAATCTGCCCTGAACTTCCATGCGTTTATACAACAGCACAAATCCATCGGATTCCCAGAGTAAAGCTTTGATCCTGTCACAACGTCTTCCGCAGAAAAGATACAGGGCACTCCGTCTTGGATCCATGTGAAGTTGCTCCTCTACAATGGCACACAGTCCGTCAATGGATTTCCGCATATCCGTTCTGCCTGTTACGATATAGATTTCATCGGCGACCGTGATATCCCCTAACATTCCAGTTCCTTCACAATGCGAAGTGTCTGGGCCAGAAGCTGTGGATCTGTTCCATTCGGGATAGTCAGAAGAAACCTTCCAACAGACAGCTTCATAGGTGCTGCCTCAGAAATGCTGCTTCTTTCCATAGACGCAGGAATCATATCCAATGGCTGTTCATATGAGATGGTGTCAGGATTATGAAAATCTACCCTGACGACTTCCTGGCTTTCCGGAGTGTTATAGCTGCGTCCGGTTGCCGCTGGTAAATCCATGCAACCTTTTTGCCGTAGTCGCTTTACCCAGTTATAAAAGGTTCCAGGCTTGATGTCGTGTTCCGCACACCATTGATGATCTGTCAATCCACTTTGACGGCATTCCATGATGAGACGGTATTGTTCTTCAGCAGGTATTCTTTTGCTTCTCATGAGCAGTCCTCCATAAATCGAATAGAGTAAAATGCTCGCATCTATCATTTCTAGCAACAGAAGATGAAGTAAAATGCTTGCATTCTCTATTAATCATTATGGACTGAGTTTTAGGGCAACGCAATCCGTCGAATTATTTTGCGCTTAC
>NZ_WKZK01000112.1:0-2645 GCF_009680135.1 Eubacterium sp. BIOML-A2 | reverse complement strand
ACAATTCGACTTACCACCTGTTGAATCGACTTACCTATCTCCTGAAACAAAAGACTTACCTATCTCCTGACTGGTCAGTCTCCTCCTTTCCGCAGGCGTCCCCCAAGTCAACCCCCCTCACCACTACCCCCACCTTAACAACCGCGCTATGATTTGTTTTTGTGTCTCTGGGTTTTTTTCGTTCATGCACAGATAGATTCCCTTCGGGGATACTGCATCTATAAAAGTTTCCAGTTCCTGGGGCTCGAGATCTACAACGATGCTTTTACCCGCTGCCTGTATCTTTTTGATGAACGGGACTCACTGCATGATTGGTTTATCCGCTCCTACGCCCTGCACCCACTGGATAGCCTGTATCTGATCGATTTTTAGTATCTCGTCAATATGGTTTGCGACTCCTTTTCCGTCCAGGTGGAAGATGTTATGATCGAAGTGTTCGCTTTCTTTCTTTATATATGGCAGAGAGATCTCATTGAAGAATTCCTGGGAGATCATCGCCCCCATATCGCAGCTTGGTATATGCATCGTCCCATAGGAGGGGATATCCATCCACGAGACAGAAAGCTGCCTCTTTTGTCTTAGCTTGTCATGGAAGACTTCCATCATCGGGAAAAAGGGGGCAAAACATTTTTGTACCAGTTTTTTTACAAATTCTATGTCGTCGTACATATCCATACACAGCTCCTGTGTACCGCGCAAGGCTGCGGCGCAGTCCAAACTCGGATGCATATCCGTATAGCCGACCATAAAACGCCCTTCACACCGCTCGAGAGCATAGTCCATCATCTCCAGCATTTTCTGGTAATAGCTGCTTTCTGGATGAAAACAGATTTTTTCCAGATCCTCCTCGCCGAATATCTGCGGTTCGCACCAGGAAGTTACTTCCCCGAACTCCAGTTCACAGTCTGCAAGCACCGCAGCAAAAAAGTTCGGGCCAAGATTTGGAAAGTAGATGGGGAATGTTTCCCCCAGCCACTGGTTTGCATGTAATTTTTTTTCAAAGGCGGACACCTGATATTCTGTATCGAACCACCGGGCTTTCAGACTGCTCCAGCTGTCCGCTGAATCTGCAGTGTCATACTCTTCATTGTGGGCCGAAAACCGTATGGGTACACGGTCCAGTATTTCTCCGTCATACCACGCGTATATCCGTTTCATACATTCTAAAAAATCTGGTTTTGTCTCCAGGCCCAGGTCATACATTGTTCCGCAGTTTTCTGCGGATCCGTCCGCAGGGCAAGCCTTACAGGACGCCGCCTGGGTATTTAAGTTTGTATTTTCCATAAAAGTCTCCCTCTGCATTACGCTGTTTTTAGCTTTGCCTTCTTTTCCCTTGACCGGATATCCACGGCAACCGCCACAATCAGCACGATTCCTTTCACAACCCGCTGCCAGTATTCGTTGATATTGAGCATCATCATACCGTTTGCAAGGACTCCCATGAATACAACCCCCACGATTACCTTTGACAGTTTACCTTCTCCGCCGCTGACACTTACCCCGCCCAGGACTACGGCCGTTATAATGTCCATTTCGTAACCGTCTCCTGCACTCGGCTGCCCGCTGTTTACCCTTGACATCAGTATGAGTGAGGCCAGGGCGCCCAGGAATCCTACCATGGTATAGATTTTATAGATTTCCTTTTTCACATTCACTCCCGACAGCCTGGTCGTCTCCTCGTTGCCTCCTATGCCGTAAATCCTCCTGCCAAAAACTGTTTTTCCCAGCATGATATATCCGAAGATAAATACCAGCACCATGATAATCATGGAGATCGGAACAAGCCCGATACTCCCCTGCCCCAGTATCTTGAATCCTTCGGGAATTCCATAGATAGGCATTCCGCCCGATATCAGATAGGTGGCTCCCCTGAGACTTATCATCATGCCGAGAGTTGTGATAATTGGCGGTATTTTCAGACAGGTTATGCAGGTTGCATTAATGACTCCTATCACAATGCCAATGGCAAACCCTATGAATACAACGAGAACGGGATTGACGCCCTTACTCATTAAGGTGGCGCATGTCACGACGACAACTCCGATCAATGATCCGATCGAAAGGTCGATGCCCCCGGTCAGAATCACGCATGTCATACCAACAGCGCAGATTCCTACTATGGAAATCTGACGGGCAATATTTGCCAGGTTATTCGGCGTCAGAAATGAAGTCGTGGAGAAGGAAAAGAATATGACCATCACCGCTAATGCAATAATAATTCCCATATTATTCCACTCTATTTTCTTTTTGTTTGCATTCATCTTTTCCTTCATGACATAACCTCCTGTGCCTTAGACGCCAATTCTAATATTTTTTCCTGATGAATCTGCTCTTTTTTAAGTTCGCCGGATATCCGCCCTTCTGCCATGACGATAACACGGTCAGACATCCCCATCAGCTCCGGGAGCTCTGAGGAGATTAGGATCACGGCCTTCCCCTGTCTCGCCAGTTCATTGATCAGTTCGTATATTTCCTGTTTCGCTCCCACATCAATTCCCCGCGTGGGTTCATCAAAAATGATGATATCACAGTTCATGAGGAGCCATTTCCCCAGTATAACTTTCTGCATTACTATTCACAGTCGATTAGGGCATGACAAATAGAGCGGGTGTCATTTCCGCTTGATTTTTCATATTTGAATCGAC